>CAZQIK010000284.1:0-3610 GCA_964593085.1 uncultured Spirochaeta sp. | reverse complement strand
CTGACGATGCTGGACGGCGCATCTGGTGGCAGTGGTGGCGGTGGCGGCGGTTACGACCGACGCTAATACCAATACATAGCTAAACAAAAGCCCCGGCACATCCTGCTGGGGCTTTTTTAGTACTCAATTACGGATCGTTGAGCCCAAGCCATACGGCTTCGAGCCCATGCACATGCACATGCACGTGTACACCGCCGTACTACCTACCTTGCTTACGTAGAAATACATCAAGTGCTTCCAGATATTTGCTCACCTCCGGCCCGTATCGAGCCACCTCGCAAAGCTTCCGGTAGGCCGTGTTTGGTTCAGAACTCGAGATACCCCTCAATCGCAAGAGAAGAAGGAGCATTCCGGCATTGTAGTACGACACTCCTGCCGCGTCACATCGCCGCAGCAGTTTTTTATCCTCGCTAACAACAGCAAGGCCTTCCTCATGTGCAGTCTTGAACAAAAGTGAGTCGGTATCGAACACCCTCCCGGTTGATGCAGACGGGTGGGCCGGGCGTACATCGATATCGGCCCGGGCAAAGAGCTCATCGCCAACCTCGGTGACGACTCCCGGAATTGTCTCGCAGGGTAGCTCAGGCATACACACCGGCAACAACCCGGCCTTATCGAGAACAATAAGCGTGGAGGCATCAACGAGAAAGCATCGCTCCGCGGCAAGCCGCTGCAGGGTCTCAGCTACCTCATCCTCGTCATACCGGCTCCTTCCCAGTCCCATGCCAAAAGCGTAGCCGAAGATTCACGGCACCGCAAGCACCGGGCATGATTCAGAGCTCCGCGGCGCCTTGTGCATTGCTTGAGATTCTGTAAGAATCACCGCTGTTATGAAGGTTGCGATTATTACGACACTCGAACAGTTCGGAGCCTTTTTTCTGTTCTGGATGAGCTCGCTACGTTCGGTGTTTCGCGGACCCTTCCGAGGCCGCCACATCCTTGAACAGCTGGAGCGGATTGGGGTGGAGTCGGTACCAATTATCGGCCTTTCGAGTCTTGCTATTGGAATGATTTTCTCACTGCAGATGGTACAGTTACTGCAACCATTTCGCGCCGAGGTGGCGGTTGGCACTGCGGTTGCGGTGACCTTAGCTCGCGAGTTAGCCCCCATCATAACGGCGCTGATGTTAATAGGAAAAAATGGTTCGGCCATGGCGGCGGAGATCGGCACCATGAGGGTTACCGAACAGATCGACGCAATGGAGACAATGTCGGTGGATCCGATACAGTTTCTGTCCACGCCTCGGGTAATAGCCTGCATTGTGATGTTTCCTATGCTCACCTTAATGGCCAATGTGATCGGGGTGTTCGGTGCATGGGTCATTGCGGTGGGCGTGATGGATGTAGAGTCGGCTACCTACCTTGAGCAGATGTTTAGAGTGCTTCGCGCTGGAGACATCTTGCAGGGGATGCTGAAGGCCGCAGTCATGGGATACTTGACAGCGCTCATCTGTACTTTTTATGGATACTACGCAGAAAACGGGGCTCAAGGGGTGGGCGAAGCTTCGACAAGGGCGGTGGTCACTTCATCTGTGGCTATACTGATTGCCGACTACGTCATGGCCATGGCCTTTTGGGGATGAGTGGGATAGCGTTATGAGCATGATCCGTGTGGAGGATGTCTACAAGGCTTTTGGAGAGATTGAAATACTCCGAGGCGTGAGCCTAAATATAGAAGAAAACGAGATTACCACCATTATCGGGCAAAGCGGAACCGGAAAAAGCGTGTTTTTTAAACATCTCATTGGTATACTCAAACCAGATAAAGGAAAGATCTGGTTTCATGATACCGAAGTTACAGCCGCAGACAACGATACCTTAGTAGAAGTTCGCAAACATTTCGGCTACGCTTTTCAAGGAGCTGCGCTTTTCGACTCAATGAACGTTGCAGAAAACATTGCATTCCCCTTACGCGAGGTACTTGAAATTACAGACAAGAAGGACGCGTCCCGACGGGTTGGTGAGATGTTGGACTGGATTGGCTTACCCGGCATTGAGAATAAGCACCCGGCAGAACTTTCGGGCGGAATGCGCAAGCGAGTCGGGGTAGCGCGCGCACTGGTGACAAAGCCGGATGTGCTGTTGTTTGATGAGCCGACAACCGGACTTGATCCCGTATTAGGGGAAACCATTAACGACTTGGTAGTTCGTGTGAACGAAGAGCTGGGACTCACATGTGTTGTCATTACGCATGATATTCAGGCATCTTTTCGCATCTCGGACAAGATCGCTTTTTTGCATGAAGGAGTTGTTGCAGTTGAGGGCAGTCCCAAAGAGGTTGCTCGGTCAACTCATCCGCTTGTGAAAAAGTTTATAGAGAACTCGTTTAACGAACTGGAAGTATAAGTGCCATGAATCGAATTGCAAAAATTGGGCTATTTTTCCTCGTCATTGGCGTCGGCGGGGTGGCGTATATACTTGTTGCCGTGGATCAATTTGACCGGCAGGCAACCTACGAAGTCACGGTCATAATGGACGACGCAATGGGGTTAACGACCAACACTCGTGTCAGCATGGCGGGCGTTCCGGTTGGGACCATTCGTTCAATAGAGCTCGAAAATGGAAAGGCTAAGGTCACCATTGCGATCGAAGAAGGCGTGGACATCTATGAGGATGCGGTCGTGTCGAAGCAGGCATCATCTTTACTTGGAACCTCGGTCATCTCTATTGATCCTGGAAGTCAAGGCGCAGCATCCATGGGCAATGGGGACACGATACACACCGTTGTCACCAGTGGAGATTTTGGCGGGACGCTGGATGCTGCAGAAGCGGCCGGGCAGGAGATGGCCCAAATTCTTAAAGAGTTCCGTGAGGAACTCATGACCGAGGCTGCCACGCAAGGAATTGCCGAGATTATCGAGAACCTACGGCAGACCTCGTTGGCTACTCGAGAGCTGCTTGATCAAAACCTTAAGCTCTTAGCCGGGACGCTGGAAACCATAGACCGCTTTGCGACGCGTGTGGAGGGGCAAACGCCAGAAGAACTCGAACGGATTTCGGTAGTTTTGGAAAACGCGGCCAGCGTTAGCGACCGCCTTGAACGGATTATCGGTGAAGGCGAGGATGATCTTGCCATAACAATAGCCGAGCTCCGGCGCTCGGCTGAGCAACTTTCGGAGTCTATGGAGCGAATTAGTCGGGTAAGCGAGGATGTGCAGGATGTCAGTGGAACCATTCGCAGCGGCGAAGGCACCATAGGGCGAATTGTGTACGACGACGAGCTGTATACTCGAGTAACCGCAATTACCGCGAGCGCAGAGACAATTGTCGAGCGCATCGTCGGGCTCGAGGCGCAGGTCGCGTTTCAAAGCACTTATCTCACAAGCGCCGAAACGGCGCAAAGCGAGTTTGCACTCAGGCTACTGCCTCGTACTCGCGACCGTTACTACGAACTCGGCATTGTGAACGCACCGGACGATGTGGTACAGCGGACAACCACGACAACCACCGTCGATGGTGGGGCCGAAACTGTAACGGTTGAGGAGCGCGCCCGCGACGAGATTCGCTTTAACGCGCAGATTGCGCGGACTTTTGGCCCGGTCACGCTCCGCGGCGGCCTCATTGAAAGCACCGGTGGTTTCAATGAGGCCGCCGCGGAGCGTGACCAGAT
>CAZQIK010000283.1:0-3612 GCA_964593085.1 uncultured Spirochaeta sp. | reverse complement strand
CCGGCAACGTAAGCGGCCCCGGCGCCGCAGACGAGTAAGGGCAAAGGCCGAGCCTGCATACCATGTGTTGTCGCCGACGCTCGTTATGCCATGTTGTACTAACACATCTTGGCCCGCCTCAAGCAGGTGCTCTACGAGCCGCCGGTCACGGTTCACGCGGCGCATGCGCTCTATGTGTAAGGGTCGAGACGCTCCCTCTCGTAAAATGCCGGTAGGTTCACCGTATTCATCGCGTTCAATGCTACCGTCCGGAGGATCCGGCGTGGTGCGGTCTATTCCCAGCTTTTGCAGCATGGCGCCGTTTACACAGGCCGCGTGTCCGGAGAACTGGAAAAGCACTATCGGCCTATCGGTGGATATCTCATCAAGAAAACTACGATGTGGGTTGGGCCAGGTTGGATAGTCCCAGCCATATCCGCGCAGGGTCTCGCGTGGTGGTATCTCGGCATGACGCTGCTCGAGGACCTCACGGATCTGGGCGGCGTTCATACCGTTGAGCCGCGGCTGTGATGCCAGGTCACCGGTCACCGCCAGGTGAACGTGGTTGTCGATGAAACCAGGCAGTACGGTCGCACCGCCAAGGTCCTTAACCACTACCGCGCTTTTTCCGGCCGCGTCCAGCGGTGCGTCCTGCGCTCCTGCCCGGCCTATCCACACAATATCTCCGTTGCGTACCTGGAGTGCATTCGGCTCGTCTCCCGGCTGTATCTGGGTCTCGGCGCCAATCATTGGGAGGTTGATGTTCGAGAGTATAAAATTATCTGGCAGCACTACTCCACCTTCCTACAATTGAGACAACCAAAACACGGTGCCTGCTGCTCACTATCTTTACAGCAGCTTGCGCCGAACAATACCGGTCACGAGCTCACCGGCAAAAACTACCATGACAATGACAATGAGGACCAACGACACCGTATTCCACTTGAAGGTATCAATTGCCCCTTGGAAAATAAGGCCAATTCCACCTGCGCCAACCAGGCCAAGCACCGTGGACTCACGAATATTAATATCCCACCGTAAAATTGTGATGGCCCAGAAGCTCGGGACGACCTGTGGCACAATTGCATAGGTGATGATATGGGCCCGTGATGCGCCAGCAGCCTGCATGGCCTCTACTGGGCCCCAGTCTATTTCTTCAATAGCTTCCGCTATCAACTTTCCCAGGAAACCTATGGAGCGGAATGCAACCGCCAAAATACCGGCTAAGGGACCAGGACCAAGGATAGCCACAAATATGAGCGCCCAGATGAGTGTGTCCACCGAGCGGGTGGCTACAATTATGACCCGAGCAAACCATAGGGTTGCTCTATTTGGCGTTACGGTTTGCGCACCCAAGTAGGCAACCGGCAGGGCCAGCACTACCGCCACAATTGTGCCGAGCACCGCAATATTAATAGACTCTACCAACGCATACAAAATGGGATTCAGCTTCTCCAGCGATGGCGGAAACATGCGAAACATCATGTCGCCAAGTTGGGCGGGGGCAGTCCTCACCCATGGCCAGAAAATATCGACAGTCGACAACGCCCAGTACAGAAGCACCGCAGCCGCGACATATCCGAAGCTTCGGGCAAGGCGTTGTTTGCGAGTATATCGTACCCAGTCAAAATGGTCTCCGGCTAAAAGGGAAGGGCTCACGGACTTCGTGTTGTCGTTCATTTGGTGAACCTCCGTAGGCGACCGCTAATACCCTCGGTTACCAGTATGATGCCGATCATTACCAGCAGAATTGCAGATGCGGTGGCATAGTCATAGCGCCCAAATGCTGTGTTGAGGGTACCACCAATGCCGCCTGCTCCAACAATTCCAACAATGGCTGATGCACGCAGGTTGATGTCCAGTTGATACATAGATAGCCCGATCAGTCGTGGCAGTATCTGAGGAAACACCGCGTAGCTAAGCACGGGTAGGTAGCCAGCGCCGGTGGAGCGGATACCTTCAACCTGGCCGTACTTGATCTCCTCTATTGCTTCTGCCAGCAGTTTTCCAACAAAGCCTACGGTGTAGAGCACCAGGGTGAGGATACCGGCAAAGGCACCAAATCCAACCGCCGAAACGAAGATAACCGCGAGTACCACCGGGTGCAGGCTGCGCATGACAACTACTATGAGACGGCCTACAACGTACACTGGCTTGATAACCACGTTCTTGGCGGCCATGAAGCCAATAGGAATGCTGAGCAGCACGCCTGCAGCTGTGGCAATAAGAGTCATCTGTATGCTTTCAACAAAGCCGCTGATAATGAGTGAACCGCGGGCCTGGAAGTCAGGCGGAAAGGCGCCGCGGAACATGCTTATTGCACGGGGTATACCCGCCATGACTCGCTGTGGGTTTATCCGCACCGTGTTCAGTGCGAAAACAAGATAGATGAGCGCCAGGGCAAGCAAGCCATATCTAATGTACGGTGTCTCAATGAAGTGAGGCCGTCTCCAAATATAATGTTCGGGGGTTTCACTCATCGTCCTGCTCCTGCGGGGCGACCTTCATCTGTTTTTTGAGGTCGTCCTCATATCCGGCGTAGATCTTCTCCAGCCAGTCTTCGGTCAGTTCGCCCGGGTTTCCGTCAAAGATCATGACTCCGTGACGCAAGCCCAGGATCCGGTCCGCGTAGGTGGTGGCCTGAGGAACATTGTGTAGGTTAATGAGAACTGGTAAATCCAGCTCGTCGGTAATTCCGGCAATGAGCTCCATAATTCGTTCCGAAGTCTTGGGGTCGAGTGATGCCGTGGGTTCATCCGCCAGAAGAATTCGGGGGTTTTGCATAAGTGCCCGCGCACAGCCGACCCGTTGGCGCTCACCGCCGGAGAGAGCGTCACAACGCTTATTAACGTACTGAGATAGTCCCACGCGCTGAAGAAGTGCATAGGCGCGGTCTACGTCTTCCTGAGGAAATCGACGCAAGATACCACGTAGCATTCCTACGTAGCCGAGCCGCCCGGCTAGTACGTTCTCCATTACCGTAAGGCGGTCCACCAGATTATAGGCCTGGAAGATCATTCCAATTTGCCGCCGCGTGTGCTGCAGCTGTTGCCCATGGAGGTCCAGGATATTTACACCGTCAAGTTCGATCTTGCCGGAGTTGGCCGGAACTAAGCGGTTGATACAGCGTAGTAAGGTGCTTTTGCCAGCACCGGAGGACCCGATGATTGCGGTAAGCCGCCGTTCATCTGTGGTAAGATTCAGTCCCTTTAATACAGGCTCACCCTTACCATAGCTTTTCTTGAGGTCGGTAATCTTAAGCATGTTGGTATTCACTCCATGAAGAATAGTAGTGCCAGTGACTCGGGTGTCGCAGGACAACACTATGATTGGGCACCGAGGCCGTAAACACGAAGACGGCGGCACGAGTACTCGCGCCGCCGTAATTCGTGAAACTTCCCGTTTTTAGCTTGTCAAGCAATGCGTGAGTGCTATTAGCCGTCGATATCGGAGAGCCGATACTCTACGCCGTTGGCCCGTTGAATTGTTCGGATGACTGACCATTGATTCTCATAGGTTATGGGAATAAAACCGTCTTGATTGAACTCTTCACCTAAAGGTGTACCCTCAAAGTCGTAGGAGTAGAAAGCTTCTTTGATATCTTCTTGGAGTTCGGGAGTCAGACGGTGAGCC
>CAZQIK010000282.1:0-3642 GCA_964593085.1 uncultured Spirochaeta sp. | reverse complement strand
GACCACCGAGATCTACACTCTTTCCCTACACGACGCTCTTCCGATCTCCAAGTGCCGACTCTTCGCAGTTGAAACCTTCGTATTCGGTTGTTGAGCAGTGTGTCTCGCGCGACCGGCGCCAAGGATCGGAACAACAAAACTTACTTACCGCCGAGCTGAGCCGCTACGACCCTGTGCAGATTACTACCCCGGTGACCGAGGTGTTGAAGATATTTCGGGCTGCTTCCGACATCAAAAGCCTGCCGGTGACCAATGCGCAACAAGAACCCCTAGGGGTAATTCGCGAAAAGGATCTCAAATCGTACGTGTATTCCCCATATGGGATCTCAATTCTTATGAACCAGTCAAGCAACAATCACCTACACTCCTTTGTCTATCCAGTTCCGATTGTCGACATTCACTCCCGAATTGACACAGTTGTGAGTCTCTACGCATCACATCAAGACTCAGATGCCGTTATCGTAACGCAGAACGGCAAGTACTACGGTCTCCTGGATTCGCGCTCACTCCTACGTGCTCTAAACGAAAGGGAGATTGCCGAAGCCCGTGACCTCAATCCGCTGACAAAACTACCTGGGAATGTAGTCATTACTGAGTTTATTGGCGAGAGTCTGACACGACACAACACAACGCAAATCTACGCCTACATGGACTTTGTTGAGTTCAAGCCTTTCAACGATGTCTACGGGTTTCGTCTCGGGGATCGCGCTATTTTACTCTTTGCTGAGATGCTTCGCGAGTTCGCAGCGCAGCATCAAAATGACGTGTTTGTCGGCCACATCGGAGGCGACGACTTCTTCGTTTCGGCAAGCACAGACTTCGAAGCTGCTGCTACCATGGTCAAAAGTATTCGCGAGCTTGCACAGAGGTTCAAGGATGACGCTCGAAGGTTATATACACCACGAGATAGGGAACGAGAGTATATTGTCGCAGCCGACCGACGAGGAATTGAATGCCGCTTCCCACTACTCTCAATCTCGACCGGTGTAATGGTTGTCGAATGTGGCGCTAAACGATTAAGCCTGAGTGAGTTTGGTCGCCGAATGGCAGACGTTAAGCAAGACGCGAAAAGCAGCGAGAATAAGTTTGCGGTTAGATCGGATATTCCTACGTTGGTGCTCGACTGTGCAGTAGATTGGCCACTTCTCCAGCAGACATTGTTTTGAATACAGCTTGCCTACAGATACAGCTTGCCTACAGAGAGAGGACCAAATTAACAAGAGCTCCGCTCTCATCACTCCGTTTCCGCATGAATGAGTTGAAAACAACGTTGAGCTCTCTACATCTTTCGTGCATGAACGATAGGTAGTAGAGCCCCAACGTGTGGTCGTCAAGCTCGGTTTGCTGTTCATGACGGTAGAAATCGCGTAAAGTTTTACGTCGCACCTGGGTGGCTGTTTTTTCATCTATTGCCCCCCGCATTTTATTGTAGGATCGGCCATCGCTACAAACCGAAACATGAAGCTTTACCCGATCACCACGCATATTGTCGCGATTTCTTACACGAAAAACTACATGTCTTCCCGCTTGTTTCTCACTAATTCCCTCGTCTTCGTCACTACATCCGCGGTCATTTGTATCTTCTAATGCTTTAACTACCTCGAGTATAACCACCGCGAGATACTCAGGCAAGACCGACCTTTCCAAGTAGGCGTTAATCAGACGGCGAATACCGTTGTAGACCAAAGGATGCTTTTTCTGATCTTGATGCAGCACAAGAAGAAAAGAGTTCAGAGGTGTAATTGAATCCAGAAGCTTTTCCAACACCCCACTCTGTATCTTCCGCTCTTGTTCAGGGAGATCCTTCTTCTTCCGAACTTCGTCAAGGAGAGGCTCAAGGATTCGCCATTTGATTTCCGCTAGCATAGTCGTATTTGAACTCAGAACCTTGACAATCTCTGGGCTAAATAGTGGAGTCTTGTGATCTATAACACTTTTAGGATTATGGCGATTCCAGCCCTTAACCGTTGGGCTCTCGAGCAACTGATCTCGTAAGGCGGAGTCGAACTGCTTATAGAGCAGTGAGTACCCAACCAGCTTCGTAATGTCCAGGATCGGAAGTCGATCTCGTTTCAGATTGTCCATTTTCAATTCAATATGACTCACGAAGCCACGTAAGAAAAGTTTCTGCAAGCTTCGTGGATCATAGTTTGACAGGGTCAATCCGCGCTCCTCAAAGCCGTCTGCAGAAACAAACGGCTTAGCGGGTTGCCCAGAAGTGCGAAAGTATTCGACCCCGTCATCCGAAAGCGCAATTCGGGTTCTCACTGCAATGGTTTTCGAATCGGTATGTTCAGGCACTTCTTCACGCATACACAAATCGTAATGTAGAATTATGAAAATTTTATGAGATGCAAGCACTAATTCTACATGCAGACCGGTAGTTGCAAGACTGAAGCCGTAAAAAGATTAGCTGTGAAACCATGGCGCCGGTGATTACCATGTCATAGTTGGAGAACACGCTCTTACATATCGGTGATGAGTAGCATTGTTCTTCTAAGTCGAATACGGGCACAAGCTACTTGTAGGCCAGCGCCTGTTAACGGGATACTTCCGCCAGCCGCTACACCTGCTGTGCTTTGCTGGCGCCCGCGCGACGAAGATTCTGAGCAACAGTTCGGAGGAGGATTGTGCCAAGGTAGAGCGCACCGCTAAGTATGATGGTGGTAGGGCCTGTTGGCACATTGAGATGATAGCTGGCTGCAAGGCCCGCCGTGTTTGCTAACGCGCAGAGCCCAACAGCGAGCACCATCATGGTTTGAAGGCGGCGAGCAACCAGCCCGGCCGTAGCCGCCGGCAGCGTGAGCATAGCAATAACCATTACAATTCCAACCGTCGACACCATAAGAACCACGGTGACCGCCGACAGCGTATACAACAGCAGCGTGAAGAAAGCAGTTGGTTGACCGCGCGTCTCGGCATAGGTTTGGTCAAAACACAGAGACTGAATTTGCGGATAGAACAGAATTACGGTTATAGCCGTCACAAAACTCGCTACGCCAATGATCTGCAGCTCCGAGCGGCCAACTAAGAGGATGTTTCCAAAGAGGTAACTCATGGCATCTACATAACCCGGAGTCTTAGCAATAAATAACAGGCCAGCGGCCATACCTACGGCCCAGATTGCACCAATGATGGTGTCCTCGCGTTCAGCCGCATACAGCGTCACCACCGCAATAATCCAGGCACAAACCACCGCGACAATACCGGCACCAAGCATTGGCGTAAGCCAGTGTACTGCGTGCACCTCGCTGAAATACAGCGAGGCTCCCAGGCCAGCAAGAGCAGCGTGACTTATAGCCCCGGCAACATAGCTAATGCGGCGAACCACAACAATGCCCCCTACCATGCCAAATGCCGTCGAAGACATGAGGCCAGCAAACAGACCATAGCGAATGAACGGCACGTTTGGGTTATTGAGTGCGGCAAAGAAGGCAGTCAATGCGTTCATGTATACCTCATAAGGTCATGTTCTGTGTATCAACATGTTCATTATGCAGAACCTTGCGCACCGGCTGTGAATAAGCGGCGTGGACAAGGTCCTGCTGCAGCGCCTCTACCGGGTGCTCGGCAAGTGTCCGGTTGATACAGAAGACGCGGTCGGACTCCGCGGAAACATATCCGGTATCATGGGTCACAAAG
>CAZQIK010000281.1:0-3656 GCA_964593085.1 uncultured Spirochaeta sp. | reverse complement strand
GGGGACGTTACGGCCTCTTGCACGTGCTGTTGTACATCCTCATGGGTTGGATGGTTGTGTTTATTTGGCGCGATGTCGCAGCCGTGCTTCCTGTTAACTTTTTGTACTGGGCACTTGCCGGGGGAATTACCTACACGTCCGGAACCCTCGTATATGCTCTCAAAAAGGTACCTTTTCATCATGCCGCCTGGCATCTTTTCGTGTTGGGAGGCAGTATCTGTTTCTTTTTTGGAATTTATTTTCATCTGCCGTGTGCGTAAGATGCGGTGCATACATGGGGCGCGTAGGGTGAATGATTTTACATGTAAAGAGCAAGGAGCGTAGCCAATGAAAGTGATGTTGATGACGAATGAATTCCCTCCGCATGTATATGGTGGAGCGGGAGTGCACGTGGAGTATCTCTCTAAAGAGATGGCGCGAATCGCGGACGTTGAGGTGCGTAGTTTTCACGACCAGGATGAGGAACTACTTGATGGCAAACTGAGGGTAAGTGGCAACAAGCTGACCGGGTCCGAGTATGACGGATGCCCTCCAGAGTTCGTTTCTCCGCTAAAAGCGCTTTCAACCGGCCTCCTTTGGAATGGGAAGGGAATTGAAGCCGATGTAGTTCATTGCCACACCTGGTACGCTCACTTTGGTGGATTGGTAGCGAAACAGCTCTATAGCCTGCCCCTTGTTATCACCGTCCACTCGCTTGAGCCGCTGCGTCCCTGGAAGCGGGAGCAACTTGGCCACGGCTACGATCTTTCAACCTGGGTAGAACGGACAGCTCTAGAAACAGCGGATAAAATTATTGCCGTTTCAGGCAGCACCCGTGACGACATCGTTCGGCTGTTCCCCTCTGTTGATCCGGCCAAGATCGAGATTATTTATAACGGTATCGATATACAGGAGTATTCGCCTGGGGGTAATCCGGAGGTGCTGCATAATTACGGTATAACGCCGGAGAAACCCTTCGTGTTGTTTGTAGGCCGCATGACTCGGCAGAAAGGTTTGCTGTACTTACTCAAGGCGGCTCACGACCTTGATCCCGACATACAGTTGGTGGTGTGTGCTGGCGACGCCGATACCCCGGAGATGCGGCGTGAGCTTGAGGACATGGTTGCCGAGCTTCGCGAAAAGCGTAACGGAGTTGTCTGGATTCCGGAAATGCTACCGCGAGCTACCGTTATTGAACTCTATGCGCAGGCTGCCGTGTTCTGTTGCCCCTCGATCTATGAACCCTTTGGAATCATTAACCTTGAGGCTATGGCTTGTGGAACCCCGGTGGTTGGAAGCGCGGTGGGTGGCATCAAGGAGGTTGTGGTGCATGGAGAAACCGGTCTTTTGGTTGATCCGGAAATTCCGGAGATTGCCCCACATGACCCGCGTGACCCCGATGCGTTTGCGGCCGAGCTTGCGTCGGCAATAAACTCGGTAGCTGGTGACCCGGAACGTGCGGCGGCAATGGGTGAAGCAGGCCGACGGAGGGTAGAGGAGATTTTTAGTTGGGAGGGCATTGCTCGTCGAACGCTCGAACTCTATGAGGGTCTTCTCAGCTCTTAATCTACGCTGCTCAGTTACGAGAGACCCCCCTACCGACGGAACGCCGGTGGTGTAAAGTGACACCACCGGCCAATTTTAAAAACTCTTGCCATTCATCTCTTCATTTTTTACGAATTATTCCGACCATAGACAATAGTATGAACTCTAAGCTCGTTTGCATGGTTGCACTTGCTCTTGTCTTTTCTCACTCTATTGGAGCTGATGAGCTCTACCACGTAATTGAAACTGGACAAACACTCTACTCAATTTCACGACGGTATGAAGTACCGGTCGACGCATTGAAAGAAGCAAACAACATAACCGACCCTACGCGCATCACGGTCGGCAT
Source organism: uncultured Spirochaeta sp. (assembly GCA_964593085.1). Lineage (GTDB taxonomy): Bacteria > Spirochaetota > Spirochaetia > DSM-27196 > SLAA01 > SLAA01. The sequence continues at coordinate 1,783 of CAZQIK010000281.1, read as the reverse complement.
GCAACTTATTATCCCAGGACTCTACGAGGTTCAGCGCGGGGATACCCTCTACCGGATTGCGCGGGTGCATAGCATGGCGGTGGATGAGCTCCGAACGCTGAACAGTTTGGAGGAGGGCGATGTCCTTCGAGTTGGTCGGGTTCTGTATGTACCGCTCAACGATGGTGCGGAGGCAACCGCTGCTGCGACGGGCGACACCAATTCGACTACATCTTCTGAAGCAGCGCCTATCGACTCGGGGGATGCCACCCGCACGGTACGCGATTCCAACACGGTGATTGACGCTGAGGGATATTGGCCGCACCCAGGAACACGTGAGAGCCTTGATGGAAAATTCCGTGGAGTTGCAATTGCGGGTACACCGGGTGATCCGGTACAGGCGGTGGCCTCCGGGCGGGTCGTGTATGCGGGACCCCACTCCACTTTTGGACACGTTGTGTTTGTGCAGTCGGCTGCCGGATACATATACGTCTATGGTGGAAATGAAACTGTGCAGGTGAGCGTGGGTGAGTCGGTCCGGGCTGGAAGCGAGATCGGTATACTCGGACGAGCTCCGGCCGAAGAGAGCTCAAGACTCTATTTTAGCGTATGGAAAAACGATAACTTTATAGATCCCATTACAGCTCCAAGGGGGTGATCGTGGCCAGAAACGGCGCGGATTCATTAAGTCAGGAATACGACAACGATCCACTGTCCTACTATCTGCGGCAGATCTCTATTTATCCCTTGTTAAGTGTAGAGATGGAACGGCAACTTGGCCGCGAAATTGAGGTCATGCGCGAGGAACTTGCGGAACTTGTCGAGGCTTACAAGGCCGAACAAGTTGATCAGGACGACTATGAGACCCGCAGCACCGAGCTCGAGCGGCTCCTTGTAGAACGCAAGAACGTTATGATTAACGCCAATCTCCGCTTGGTGGTGTCAATTGCAAAGAAGTATCGCAACCGCGGCCTTTCCTTTATGGACCTCATCGATGAAGGCAATATTGGGTTGATTGAAGCCGTGGAACGCTACGACTATCGCAAGGGTTGTCGGTTCTCAACCTACGGAACCTGGTGGATTAGGCAGGCAATTGTTAAGGCTCTTGCTGATAAAGGAAAGGTCATTCGTATCCCGCTCAACATGCTGAATATGATCAAAAAGTGGTACTTAGTTGCGCGTCACCTTACGCAGGAACTGGGCCGTGACCCGGGTCCCAACGAGGTCTCAAAGTATCTTGCCGTTTCCAACCGAAAAGTTGGAGACATTTTAATGCTCTCACAGGACGCTACCTCTCTTGATGCTGCGGTAGATGAAGAGAGTAACACCAGTCTTGCCGAGCTGCTGGAGGATCATCGTAGTGAACAGCCCTTTGATATGGCTTTTCACTTGACTTTACAGGAGACTTTGAACGAGGTTTTGTTGCAACTTAGTGAACGCGAAATGCGGATTATTCAGCTGCGTTTCGGTCTGGGGGGCAACGGAGCATGTACATTAGAAGAGACTGGCAAGGCCTTAGGTATAACACGGGAACGTGTGCGACAAATTCAACAAAAAGCCATAGCAAAACTTGGACAGTTCGAGGAAATTCAAGAACTTCAGGGTCGCTACTAACACGCGTTGGGTCGCTATGCGCAAGCATTGGGCCGCTGGGCACAAGCGGTAAGATAAACAGATGATCGAGTTTGACAAGGTGACGACCCGAGGTGGTGACAGGGGTGAAAGCGGTCTGTACAACGGCGAACGGCGATCCAAGCACGACATGTTATTTGAAACCTTGGGAGATGTCGACGAGTTAACTGCT
>CAZQIK010000280.1:0-3681 GCA_964593085.1 uncultured Spirochaeta sp. | reverse complement strand
GTGGGGCTGCGCTACGGTCGGATTGTTATTGCTACCGATGCAGATCACGACGGCTTCCATATACGAAACCTGCTCTTGACCTTCTTTTTGAACTACTTTGAAGATTTGGTGGTGGCAAATCGAGTCTATATTCTTGAGACGCCACTGTTCCGGGTGCGAAACAAGCAGGTGACACGGTATTGCTATTCTCCTAAGGAGCGCGACGAGGCGTTGCAGTCGGTCTCAAACGCCGAAATCACCCGCTTTAAGGGTCTTGGCGAGATTTCGCCCAAGGAGTTTGGGCAGTTCATTGGGGAAGATATTCGGCTGGTTCGAGTGAGCATTAAAGCCCTCAAAGGCATTCACGACACGCTGGGCTTTTTCATGGGAAAGAATACCCCCGATCGCCGTAACTTCATTATGGACAACTTGATATAGCACCGGCTAACGGAGACAGAGTTCATGGCGTATGTAACTTCACTCTTTGAACACAACTTTCTTGAGTACGCATCTTATGTTATCAAAGATCGGGCAATACCGGACTTGGGTGATGGGCTCAAGCCGGTGCAACGGCGCATTCTGCATTCGCTGTTTGATATGGACGACGGCAAGTTTCACAAAGTCGCAAATGTTGTCGGGCACTGCATGAAGTATCATCCTCATGGTGATGCTTCAATTTACTCGGCCTTGGTCGTGTTGGCCAACAAAGAGCTGCTCATTGATAAGCAGGGGAACTTTGGCAATATAGCAACCGGTGATGAGGCCTCGGCTGCTCGCTACATTGAGTGTCGTGTGCTTCCTTTTGCTAAAGAGACCTTGTATAACCCCGAGCTGACCGAGTATGAGCCCTCATACGATGGACGCAATAAGGAACCGTTGGTGTTCCCCTCCAAGTTGCCGTACGTGTTGCTTTTAGGTGCCGAGGGCATTGCGGTCGGCATGTCGACCAAGATCTTGCCGCATAACTTGCTGGAAACCATAGAGGCCATGAAGGCTGCGGTTCGCGGTGACGCTTTCACCTTGTATCCGGACTTTCCCGGCGGAGGATTACTTGACGTTTCCGGATATGAAGATGGACAAGGCAAGGTGCTTGTGCGGGCGCGCCTCGATACCTCTGATGCAAAGAGAATTGTCATTCGCGAACTGCCGTTTGGGTCGACAACCGAAAGCCTTATTGCCTCTATAGAGGCGGCGGCGCGCAAGAACAAGATCAAGATTGCCTCGATATCGGACTTTACAACCGAGAACGTAGAAATTGAAATAAAACTCGCCCGTGGCATTCATACTCAAGAAGTCGTTGAAGCGCTTTATGCTTTCACCGACTGTGAGTACGCCATATCGGTGAATTTGCTGGTAATTCGCGACCGAGCTCCGGTCTCTCTTACCGTGACTGAGGTCATTCAGTATCAGGCTGGGCGGCTAACCGAGATCCTCAAACGAGAGCTTGAAATTGAGCAGGGCCGGTTGCGAGACCGGCTTCATGCGCGCACCTTAGAGCAGATCTTCATTGAGGAGCGCATCTACAAAGACATTGAAGAGCAGACGACCAGTGATGCGGTCACCCAGGCTGTATTCGACGGCCTCCGTCCTTTTCAGTCTCAAATCAAGCGTACTGTAACTGCAGAGGATATAGAGCGTCTGTTAAAGATAGCTATCCGGCGTATATCGCTGTACGACATCAATAAAGCCAAACGCGAGATGCGCGAGATTAAAGATCGGCTGGCCGAGATTAAGGAGCAGCTTTCAAATCTACGGGCATACACCCTTGCCTATCTTGATACCTTGGGCCAAGGCTTTGCTGAGTCCTTTACCCGTAAGTCCGAGATTACTCGTTTTGACAAGGTCGATGTTCGTGAGGCTGCTCAACGAAACCTCAGTTTGCGGTACGACGAAGCAAACGGATATTTGGGGCATGGACTGAGTGGAGGCAAGGTGCTTTTTGAGGCATCCCCGTATGACCGAGTGTTGGTGATTCGTTCCGGCGGCACCTACAACGTCATTGATATACCGGAGAAGCTTTTCGTTGGGAAGGGAATGCTATATTGCGGCGCGGCCGACAAGGACGCACTGTCCCAGTTGGTGTTCTCTGTGGTGTATCGAAATAAAGACGGCTCAAGCTACCTCAAGCGATGCCGAATTGAGCAATACATTCTGGCCAAAAGCTACGAGCTGGTACCTGAGGGCTCGGAGATCCTCAAACTTACAGTGCGAGAAGACCTGAGCGTGGTACTGAACTACAAACCTAAACCGCAGTTGCGCGTTTTGGAAGAAGTTTTCCGGATTGAAGACTACCTTGTTAAAGGCGTGCGCGCTTCCGGTGTACGTTTGTCTACCAAGGTGCTCAAGTCGGTCAAACTGGTAACCAACAAGACGACCGACGCCATGACCTCGGCGGCGAACACAGAAGGTGCGGCTGGCGGAAACGGCAATAAGGCGGCGGGCAAGAATCCTGCCCCAAAGAAGAGGCCGGACAAGAAGTAGGCCCGACGGCTTCCCCCTGCGCTTAATCTACCAGCTTCCTATTGAGCAACTTAAGCGCTGCGGTTCCCATTGCTGCGGTCACGACCGCGATATAGAGAATGCTCCACCACAACTCCGGACTCCATCCTGCACCGGCCAGCGCGCGAGTGAGACGAACCGGATGAGTGAGCGGTAGTATCATTGCAATTGGTTGTGCCGCGCGTGGGAGGTTCTCGATAGGGAAGACCACACCGGCAAAAAAGAACATTGGCGAAATGAGGCCCGAGAAGAGAAAATTAAACTGGTTAATGTTCTTCACAAAGGCATTCATGAGTAGCCCAAGAGTGGCAAACATTGCGCCCGTAAAGAAACCAATAATAGGGGCAAACAGAATCCATCCCGGTGAGAGTATCCCGGCGGTCATTGCAACAATCAGCACAGCCAGGGTGAATACAAACCCCTTTGTTGCTGCCCACACGATTTCGCCAAGCAAGAGGTTGTTGGCTGTGATTGGGGCTCCAAGCATGCCATCGTAAACTTTGTCAAACTCCAGTCTGATGTAGGTGCCGAAGGAACACTCAAAGGTTGCGGTGAACATGGCTGCGGTAATGAGCAGGCCCGCCGCCAGATACTGTATGTAAGGTTGCCCGTCCATAGTGCCTACGAACTGGCCCAAACCCATTCCTATTCCAACAAGAAAGATTAAAGGTTCAAGGAAAGGAGGCAGCGCATTTGAGATGAGCGTGCGGCTGTATACGCGAACATGTCTATACCACACACTCATGACTCGCCCTACAAAATTGCGCGGTTGGGCGCTTGCGGTATCTATTGGTGCGGCTAAGAAATTCTCGCCGACACGTGCTGCGCCGGGTAGTGCGGCGTTCCTTTGGGACTCGGCGGCTGGGGTGCTCGCTGAAGTGCTTGCTGTCGTGCTATCTGTGCTGTTATTGGGCATCGTTGAGCCTCCGTCCGGTTATTCGCAAAAATAGGTCTTCAAGGTTGCTGGGCCGCACGAGGAACTCGTCCGGCGCAAGATGTGAACCAAGGTCCTCAAGGTGAGAGATGTTGCCCGCGTAGTAAAGCACACGTTCACCGGAGTCTTCTACTCGAATCTCAGGGTGGCCGTTGGACTGTACCATTCCACGCAACTCATCTTTGCGCTCAGGGTGATTAAGCTCGAGCACGTAGGCCTCAATGTTGTCACTAAGGAGCCGACGCGGGGCACCTTCAAGCACCTTTTTA
>CAZQIK010000279.1:0-3686 GCA_964593085.1 uncultured Spirochaeta sp. | reverse complement strand
AGGCCTGCAGCGTCGAGTCGTTCGCGGACTCTGCTGCTCAGGTACTGAATGTCGCCGCTGTCGAGCCGCACCCCGAAGGAACGCCCTTTCGCCTTTAGTTCAAGTCCAACCTCAATTGCGTTATTTATGCCGCTGCGCAAGGTATCATAGGTGTCGATCAAGAGGATCGATTTTTCAGGATACAGCTCCGCATAGCGCTCAAATGCATCTCTTTCGGAGTCAAAGGCCATGACCCACGAGTGTGCCATGGTGCCGCTTGTCGGTATATCGAACTCCTTGCCAGCAAGGGTGTTTGACGTGGCGCCTGCGCCGCCTATGTAGGCGGCACGACTGGCTGACATCGCACCATCTGGTCCTTGCGCGCGCCGTAGCCCAAACTCCAGGAGCTTTCCCTGGCCTGTTGCCAGGTACACGCGTGCGGTTTTGGTCGCTATAAGGGTCTGAAAATTGATCTGATTAAGGAGTCGGCTCTCGATAAGCTGAGCCTCGATTAGTGAGCTATGGACGCGAAGTAGTGGCTCGCCTGGGAACACGATAGTGCCTTCCGGCATGGCGTAGAGGTCGCCGGTGAACCGGAAGGTGCGTAAATAGTCGAGGAACTTTGTATGAAAAAGGCCGGTGCTCTCAAGATACGCAATATCCTCGGACGAAAACGAGAGCTCTTCTAAGTCGTCAATAAGGTCGTTAAGCCCGGCAAAAACGCTATATCCACCCCCAAAAGGTTGGCGTCGGAAGAACATATCAAACACCACCTGCGGATTTTTCTCGTGGAACAAATAACCTTGCGCCATGGTGAGTTCATAAAAATCCGTCAGCAACCCCGTTTTTCTCATGCGGTACTCCTTGGTATGGTGCTCAGCGCTTTGGTTTTTGTGTGCAGATATTCATTTTCCTGACTGCTCAGGTGAGGTGCGAGACTGTCTCGTACGCGCTGGTGATACTCGTCAATCCAGCGTATCTCGGCTTCGTTGAGCAGAGATGTATCAACCAGCTGCAGATCGAGCGGGCACAACGAGAGCGTTTCGAAACGCAGGAACTCACCGAACTCGGTCTGCGTATCTTGTTGAACCACCACAATGTTCTCTGTGCGAATGCCGTAACGACCGGCTCGGTAGAGGCCGGGTTCGTTGGAAATGAGCATGCCAGGCTCAAGAGGAACGGAGTTGAGGGTGGGGCTAATGCGGTGAGGCCCTTCGTGCACGTTTAAGAAAAATCCTATACCGTGGCCGGTTCCATGCCCATAATTGCGGCCCTCCCGCCATAGTGGCAAGCGTGCTACTGCATCAATATGAGTACCGGTGGTGCCAACTGGGAAAGACAGACGAGCCAGCGCAATGTGCCCCTTGAGCACGAGAGTAAAGTCACGGCGAGCTTCTTCGGTTGGGCGACCCAGGCTTATGGTGCGCGTGATATCGGTGGTTCCGTCCAGGTAATGGCCGCCTGAATCTATGAGATACAGGCCATCTGCCTTGAGGGTAAGCGCGCTCTCGGCGGTTACCGAGTAGTGCACTACTGCTCCATGTTCACGGTAGCCTGAAATGGTTGCAAAGCTTTCCTCCACAAAACGTGGGTCGGCGGCGCGCAGTTTGCGCAGCAGGGCCACGGCGCTCAGCTCGGTAAGCTCTTCACGTGGTGCCGCCTCTTCGACTGCGTATAGAAAGCGTAGCAGTGCCGCGCCGTCGCGGGTCATACAGCTTCGTAGTAGCTCTATTTCACGTTCTGTCTTTACTGCCTTGAGGCTGGCAACTCCGTTTCGGTGTTCAACCAAGCGGGTACCGGGCGGGATCGCACCGGCCATCATGCATGAAAAGGAGTTGGGGTCCGCCACAACTATGCTGGACTCCCGCAGCTCGGCAACGTACTCGCGAGCTTCTCCGTAGGGAGCAATAGATACTGCATCTAAGCGGAGTTCGTTTTTGAGCTGTGCGCTTAACTTTGACTCGTCAACAAACCAGGTTGCCCCGGAGGAATGCACCACAAGATACGAGATTACCAGTGGATTGAAGGGAATGTCCCAGCCTCTTACATTCAGTAGCCATGCAACTTCATCTAGCGCGGTGACGAAGTACTCCATATCCGGGGCGACCGGTGAAGCGGCTCGTAAGCGACTGAGCTTTTCCCCACGGGTTGCGCCGAGATATTCCGACTCTAGTGCGTAGGCTGGCGAGTCCGGGAGCGCCGGGCGATCCTTCCAAAGAGGTCCTAAGAGATCATCGCCCGGTCTGAGGCGAATACCGACCTCGTTGAGTTGTCGTGTCAGCGAGCGTTGCTGAGACAGCGATAAACATGCTGCGTCGCACCCAACCGCCGCCCCGGCTTTGAGCGTGTCACAGAGATACTCCGAGTAACTGAGTACTTCCGGCTCATCTTGGCGATGGAGGGTGATTGGCCCTGCAGCAAGCACCTCTTCAGCCTCCAGGTAGTAGCGGGAGTCGGTCCAGAGTCCTGCTTCGTCGGCTGTGACCACCACGGTCCCCGCCGAGCCCTTGAAGCCAGATAACCAGGCCCTATGTTGCCAATGTGGGGCCAAGTATTCACTTTGGTGTGGGTCGGTACCGAACACAATGTATGCATCAAGCCCCGCCTGCTGCATTGTTGCACGCACGGTCGATATTTTTTCTCCAGTTTCCATAACGCCACGTAGTGTAGCAGTTTTCCGGCAGGTCGTCTGTACCAATTGGATGTATCAAAATGACACGTTCTGAGCCAGGGGCCCCTGTATACGGTGGATATGAATGGCTCATTTTGGCCGTCCGTATCAGCGCCTTCCCTCATATGTATCGTAATGACTCATCTGAGGTGTTGCTGGCTGCCCAGTACGGTTGCTACTGTCGCGTAATAAATAGCGACAGCATAAACACTTATATAATATTAAGATACTTGGCACAGGGATTGCAAAGGAAGTAGTGTAAAAGAAAAGAAAAACCAGAACGAGGAGGATACAGATATGACGGCTTTGACAATACGGAACATGGAACGAACGGCCGAGGCAATGGAGCGAGCAATGGGCTGGGATGCACATGCGCGCTCAGGGGGCAGGACCCCGATTGCACATGGCCCGGCTATGGACATTGTAGAGAAGGGCGAAATGTATGAAGTACGCCTGGAACTGCCCGGTACCGCGCGAGAAGATATCAACCTTGAGTCGAGTTCCGGCGTTCTTTCGGTGAGTGGAAAGGTCCGGGATCGCGAGTTTCGCCGCAGCATTGCCTTACCAAGTTGGGCGGCAATTGACAAAATTGAAGCACGGCTCGTGGATGGCGTGCTGGTAATAACTGTTCCAAAGCGTGAGGAAGAAAAGTCGCGCGTGATTACCGTGCAGTAGCGTAGCGGTGAGTAACGGAAGAGACACGAAAGAACGAATAAGAGAGGAGGGAACGACCATGCAACAGAATACACTTGAAAAAAGCCAGAATCTTGAGAATGCACGAACGGTTCGGCCGGTTGGGAATATTGCCGAACAAGAAGGCAAGGTAGTGCTGAAGCTCGAGATGCCTGGAGTCACCAAAGAGAACGTAGAGCTTAAGATTGAGAACGATCAGCTTATTGTTCAGGGTAAGCGGCATACCGAGGAAAGTGATGTGCGGTTCGTACTTCGCGAACGCCCCTTCGGCGACTACTTCCAAAGTTTTACACTTGAAGACACCGTAGATCGGGACCAGGTTGAGGCTGCCATGGAGCAGGGT
>CAZQIK010000278.1:0-3690 GCA_964593085.1 uncultured Spirochaeta sp. | reverse complement strand
ACCGCGCTCGGCGGCGGCTCCAATGATTTTTTCTGTAAGTACGGTAAGCCCAACCCCGCGGCGGCCGGTGGTGTGCAGGCTGTCCTTTACCGCGACATCGTCCTCAATAACTACGGCCTCTACATCAATTCCTTCAGCCTGGCAAAGCTCCGCAGCCATTTCAAAGTTCATGACGTCACCGGTGTAGTTCTTAACCAGATGCAGAACGCCTTTCCCTCCGTTGACTGCTTTGGTTGCTGCTTCCATTTGATCCGGGGTTGGAGAAGTGAAAATCTCGCCCGGACAGGCGGCATCAAGCATACCTTTGCCGACAAAACCTCCATGCATCGGCTCATGACCGCTCCCACCACCCGACACAACGCCAACCTTGCCCTGAACTGGGGCATCGGCACGCACAACGTAATGCGGTTCGTAGTGTACGTTAATGATGTCGGCATGTGCTGCCTGAAGCCCTTCGAGTGACTCTCGAACAACATCTTCCGGCTTGTTGATGAGTTTTTTCATGTCTTGCTCCATCGATGTCGGATATCCCGTGGGTGAAAGGTTACACCTTGTTGTCTTGAACAGCAATGAAAACATGTGAATGAACAAGCAAAGCATGGTTTGCATGGTTTGCGTGGTGTGCCTGGTGTTGTGACGGTCGCTATCATTGAGACGACCGCTAGAGCCCCTGTCCCTCACGCGCGTACGATGTGGCATCCAGTGCCAGAAACGCCACCAGCGTAACAAGGATATAACAGACACCAAGGGCCAGGGCAACATCAAAACTCTGAAAGCCAATGAGTCTATACATCGCAATTGGAAAGGTGACGATTTCTCCGCGTCCAATAGTCAACACAGCCGAAAAGTCCGCCAAACTTAGCGAGAATGCAAATATATAGGAGTTCACCACGCCGCGCCAGAGCAACGGTACCTCCAGGGTAAAGAGCCGGCGAATGAGACCTGCGCCAAGACTCTCGGCGCTTTCACTGTAGCGGATTGGCAAGGTTTCCATGGTGCTGCGTATGCCGCGGAACACCAGTGGAAAGGACATAATGCTTTGGGTAAGGAGGATGAGGGCAAAAGGCGAGAGGCTACCAAACCAGAGCAGGCGCATCCCCAGGCTGAAGGTCACACTTGATACCGCTAAAGGCAAAGTAAAGAGCGTATCAAGATAGGCAACCTGCTTACCTCGAAGAACTCGAGCTGCCGCATACGCGCCCGCCGTACTGAGCGCGCCGGAGACCAGCGCAATCTGGAGGCTGGTAAGCACCACCTCGGGAAAGCCAGCACGAATGATTTCAGCAATGTCACGGCCGCCTATGCGGCCAACAAAAAGCGCGCGGTAGGAAAGAAGGCTCCATTCCTCGCCCGGGCGAAAGGAACGAACGGCAATAGCCAGCAGGGGCGCAAACAAGAACAGCAGGATCACTATCCAGTACAGCACACACGTGATGCGCAGCGCAGTCGAGACTTCCCTCCAGTCGTAGGCTCGGAACCGTCGCCCGGCCTTTGTTACCGCTTGCCTCCGGTTGGAAAGCCTTTGCAGCAGATACACAGCCGTGCCGCACACCACGATCTGCAGGAGTGCAAGCACTCCGGCGGCGGTGAGGTTCAGGTGAGTAAACATCTCCTGATAAATTCGTACCTCGAGGGTTGCGTAACGCACGCCGCCAAAGATCAGCACGATTCCAAAACTAATAAAGCAGTACAAAAAGATGATGGTGCCAGCGGCTAACAGGGAGGGCAGCAGTAGCGGCAGGTAGAGATAGCGGAACCGGTCCAACCGGGTTTCACCAAGTGAGAGCGAAACCTCGCGGTAGCGGTCGTCGACGGCGAGCATCCCGGTAGAGAGAATTCGCAGTGCGACCGAGATGTTGAACATTACATGTGCAATGATGATGCCGACAGGCGAGTAGATCATGGTGAGGTCGATCCCAAAGCCGCGTTGCAACGCTACTCCCAGCACACCGCTGCGACCGTAGAAACTAATAACAGCTAGAATCACAATGAGGCTTGGCAGGACAAATGGGAGCAAGGTGAGGCTCTGCACCAAGCGTTTTCCGGGGAACTTGATTTTTGCCAGGAAAAATGCGCCGGGTAGGGCGAGCAGCAGCGAGAGCAGTGCCGAGATGGCAGCCTGCCCCGCAGAGAACTGGAGGCTTCGAAAGGTACTGGATCGCAGTAGCGTGGCGCGGACCCGGCCCGCCCAATCAAGCAGGCCGTGATCAAGCACCCCGGCGCCAAGCACGCTCAGTACCGGGGGAATTAACAGGACGCCAAAAAGAAGCGCTACAAGCGCCGGGCCAGCTGAGCGGCCGCGTGGCGCGGTCATCGCATTACGTCTTCCCATGCCTCAAGCCAGGCCGAGAAGTTCTCAGCAACATAGTCCGGTTCAAGGTGTACTGCGGTCTCAACCGATGGGCCAGCAAGGAAGGCCTCCGGTAGCTCCACCTCGGGATGTATAGGATACATGATCTGCGACAGTGCAATGAGCTCCTGGAATTCGGGTGAAACAATGTAGTCGATGAGCCGCTCGGCGTTCAGTCGGTTTGGTGCACCCCGCACGATTCCGGCCACCTCAACCTGTAGGTAGGCGGAGCTGTCAAAGAGGAGTGCTCGGTAGCGGTCGGTATCCTCAAACTCGCGGTGATAGGCCGGGCTGGTTTCGTAACTGAGGATAATTGGCGCCTCCTGCTGGGTATAGAGGCCGTAGCCCTCGCTCCAACCACCGGTGACGGTGAGGATATTCGGCTCAAGTTCGCGCCAGAAGTCAAGATATCCTTCCTCGCCAAACACCGCAATGGTGTAGAGCAGGAAGTTGCGGCCGGGTGAGCTTGTGCCGGGGTTCATGAGAATAATGCTGTTGCGCAGACGCGGGTCCAGCAGTTCATCCCAGCTTTGCGGCGGGTTGGTCAGCAGCTCAGAGTCGTAGTTTAGGGGGATATAACCAAAGTCATACGGCACAACCAGGTCGTCCGGGGCGATGTCTAACTCAGGGCGCACCAGTTCGATGCTTGCCGGGCGGTACGGTTCCAGCAGCCTGTCCGCGCGCAACCGCGGCAGATAGGTGGTGTCCAGACCAATGACGACATCGGCCCGAGGATTCTCCCGCTCCAGATAGAGCTGGGTGTAGACCGCGCCGGTATCACCAATGCGCTGCAGGTCAACCTCAACGCCGTACTGTTCGAGGAAGTGCTCGGCAATTGCTCTGCGAAGTGTTCCAGGCAATGAGGCGTAGCCGTAAATAACGAGTTCCTCGGTCTCGGCGCGCCGTTCCTCGACTGGAGCGTGGGTAGCCTCACCTGCGCCGCCAGCGGGAAGCCCCACAACAAGAAGCGACAATAACAGCGTGGATATAAGAACTCGAGATAAGCAAAAAGAACGAATGGACATAGTCAGCCTCCAATACATGTTGAACTATGTATGACAGATGCTCGGAGATTTGAGATACAAGACTGTCGGGTGGTAGGTCTGCATAGGATGCGTTTTCCTCCGCCGGCATTATCCGGATCAGGTACCCGGGTGTGTTCTCAGCCGCCCGTTTATGCAACGCATAACCGGAAGCAGCACCCCTTCGCTATCCTGAAGGTACCGCAGTTCGTCTGCGGAGGTCAAGCGCGTGTACTCGTTCAGGACATCTGAGACAAACAAGTAGGCGGAGGAACTTTTGGGACGATACCGAAATCCTGAAGAACCTGCAATGGGGTT
>CAZQIK010000277.1:0-3698 GCA_964593085.1 uncultured Spirochaeta sp. | reverse complement strand
TGGCATGAAACCAGGCGAAGAAAAAACAGTAAACAAAGAATATGCCGAGGACTACTCCTTCAAGGAAATTGCCGGTACTACAAAAACAGTGCAAATACGCCTTAAGACGGTCAAAAAGCGAGACATGCCTGAGCTGGATGATGAACTGGCCCAGGACGTGAGCGACAAATACAAAACTCTACAAGATCTTAAGGACGATATTCGCAAACGGATGGTTGATACCGCAGAAGCTCGCGTGCGCGAGGCCAAGTCCAATAACTTAGTGAAAAAGATTGTAGAAGGTGCCACCTTAGATGTGCCGGAGTCCATGGTTCGCACGGAACTGTCTCAGTTTTGGCAGGACTTTATTCGCCAAACCGGCTCGACTGAAGAAAACGTTTTAAAGATGCTGAGCATGCAGGGCAAGTCACCTGAAAACCTCTTTGAGGAATGGCGACCAAACGCGGTCGAGCGCCTTAAAGGACGCCTTGTACTTGGTAAGATCATGGAAGCCGAGGGCATTGAGGTCACTGACGAGGAGCTTGAAGCAAGCATTCGTGAGCGTGCCGAGGAAAGTGGCATGGAGCTTGAAGAGTTCAAGGGGTACCTTGAACAGCAGAACATGATGGAGTATCTACGCGACCAGCTGCGGGAAACGAAGCTGTTCGACCAGCTTTTTGAGAAGTCGAAAATCGTCAAGGGTGAGAAAGTGAAATTCCTGGACTTGATGCAACGAAAGTCGTAAATTTCAGAAAAGAATCACCACGAGCGAACACAAGGTTGTCCGAATGCAAGAACAAATGAACACAATGGTACCGATCGTCGTTGAACAAACCGGGGCAGGCGAACGGTCTTACGACATATTCTCGCGCCTGTTAAAAGACCGCATAGTCTTTTTGGACGGAGAGATTCACGACGTAACCGCCGACTTAGTTGTAGCGCAGCTACTGTTTTTAGAATCGGTTGACCCCGACAAAGATATCAATCTCTACATCAACAGTCCCGGCGGATCGGTAACTGCAGGGCTCGCAATCTACGACACTATGCAGATCATTAAGCCAGCGGTGCAGACCATCTGTTTGGGCCAGGCCGCGTCAATGGGCGCTGTACTACTTGCTGGCGGTCAGGCAGGTAAACGCTATGCCCTACCTTCGTCACGCATTCTTATACACCAACCATGGGGTGGTGTTCGAGGACAGGCAAGCGATATTGGCATTCAGGCACGAGAAATGGTCAGACTCAAAAAAATGCTCATTAAATACTTTGCCGACCATACCGGCAAATCTTTAGAGCAGGTAGAGACTGATATGGAACGTGATTTCTTTCTGTCCGCAGAAGAAAGCGTGACCTACGGTGTCGTAGATGAAGTATTAACTCGAGGAACTCATGAGCAAAAACAAAACTGAGAATGAAAAGAACTGCTCTTTTTGCGGTAAAAGTTCAGACTTTGCCCGCCGGCTTATTGCCGGGCCAGGAGTATACATCTGCGACGAATGTGTGCAGGTCTGTAGCAAAATTCTGGATGAAGAAGACGAGGTGGTCAGCACTGAGTTCACCGAGGACATACCGCGTCCAGCAGAAATCAAAGCATATATAGACGATTACGTTATTGGTCAAGAACACGCTAAGCGCGCCCTGTCCGTTGCAGTCTATAACCATTATAAGCGCATTACTCATCAAGGAAAGCTCGAAGATGGTGTAGAGGTTGAAAAATCCAATGTGCTGCTCATTGGACCCACCGGTACCGGAAAAACCCTGCTGGCAAGGACATTAGCCGAGAGGCTGCGCGTTCCCTTTGCAATTGCCGATGCAACAACGCTGACCGAAGCGGGATATGTCGGCGAGGACGTTGAGAACATTTTACTTAAGCTGTACCAGGCAGCCGGTAATGACGTAGCGGCGGCCGAACGTGGCATCATCTACATCGACGAGATTGACAAGATTGCACGCAAGGCAGAGAACGTATCAATAACCCGTGATGTCTCGGGGGAAGGTGTGCAGCAGGCCCTACTCAAGATTATTGAGGGTACGGTTGCCTCGGTGCCTCCACAGGGTGGGCGCAAGCATCCAAGTCAAGAGATGATTCGAATCGACACCAGCAACATTCTGTTTATTTGTGGCGGTGCTTTTGTAGGCCTCGAACGCATTATTGACAGCCGCGTGTCCGAACATCCTATCGGGTTTGGTGCCGACATTCGCCGCAACCGTCCCGAAGATCGAGCAGAGCTTTTCAAGCTGCTCAATCCTGACGATCTTATGGCCTTTGGCCTCATCCCGGAGTTCGTTGGACGCCTACCAATTAGCGTGTCGCTACATGAATTGTCGCATGACGACTTGGTACGCATTGTTCAGGAACCCCGCAACTCAATTGTCAAACAATACCGCGCAACCATGAAGCTTGACGACGTTGAGCTGGAGTTCGAAGAGGACTCCATTCGAGCAATTGCCGATCAAGCACTCTTGCGGAAAACAGGTGCGCGTGGTCTACGTTCTATTGTAGAGAACGTCATGATCGACACCATGTTTGAAATTCCTTCTATCGAAGGCAAAAAGCGTGTTGTCATTACTCGTTCGGTCATTGAAAAGACCGAGAAGCCCGAGATCATCGCGGAGAAGAAGTCTGCATAAGCGGGCTTAACCGGCTCTTTCACTGCGCGGAATGTTACAGTCTGAGAGTAAGGAGTGCTCTATGGCAACAGGCGATCTGAAGGGTCGTTCCCTACTTTGTCTTGCCGACTACACAGCGGATGAAATTGCCGCGCTGGTGCGCCTTGCCGCTGAGCTGAAGAAAGAGTCCCGTGAAGGCCAGCGTGGGCGACGGCTTGAGGGCTATACCTTGGCCCTCATTTTCGAAAAACCTTCCACACGTACCCGCTGCGCGTTTGAGACCGCCTTTGCAGAAGAAGGTGGTCACCCGGTATTTCTCTCACCCAATGATATACATATAGGAAAGAAGGAGACTGTTGAGGACACCGCCCGCGTGTTGGGGCGCATGTTTGACGCTATCGAGTTTAGAGGTTTCGACCAAAAAGTGGTAGAAACACTGGCTGAGTACGCGGGGGTGCCGGTGTACAACGGTCTTACAGACCTCTATCACCCTACCCAGATATTGGCAGATCTGCAAACCATTGCAGAAAACTTCGGCGATCTAAAAGGGCGGACGATAGCCTACGTTGGGGATGCCCGTAACAACGTGGCACGCTCGCTTATGCTTGGGTGTGCAAAGCTGGGGCTCCACTTTACCGCAGCAGCGCCAGCAGAGCTTACACCCGACTCCTACTCGGTGGACCAGGCACGAGAGTTTGCACGTGAGTCTGGTGCGGAACTTACTATCACGACCGACCCTGGTGCGGGTGTTGCGGGTGCGGATGTGGTCTATACCGACGTCTGGGTCTCTATGGGAGAAGAAGACAAGGCCAGCGGCCGTTTAAAGATGTTGGCACCCTACCAAGTAAACTCGGACTTGATGGCAGCTACCGGTAAGCCAGACAGCATTTTCTTACATTGTTTGCCAGCTGTTCGTGGCAATGAGATGACTGATGAGGTCATCGAGGGACCGCAGTCGCGCGTTTTTGACCAGGCTGAAAACCGCAAGCACACGATAAAAGCGGTATTGCTTGCAAGCTTGGGAGTTCTTTAGCAGTTCGTTGCTGCAGGAGCTTGCATTTTCGGGTGAATTCAGTATTCTTATAGGTAGTCCGGTCTGCCGGAAAGACAAA
>CAZQIK010000276.1:0-3711 GCA_964593085.1 uncultured Spirochaeta sp. | reverse complement strand
CCCTGCAGATGATCCATAACCCGGCAATGTTAATTCAAGAGATGGTCCGGGTCGGCCGGTATGCAGTGGTGAACTTCCCCAACTTCGCGCATATCCTTAACCGCGTTCAGTTGGCGATTGGCGGCCGAATGCCGGTTAACAGAAATATTCCCTACGAATGGTACAACACACCAAATATTCATTTTTGCACGCGGAAGGACTTTGTAGAGCTCTGTTCGACGCTCGATCTCGAGATAGTACGTAGCATCGACATGACCCGTCGTCACGTAGCTCCTCCCTTTTTGCACAACTGGCTCTCTACCGAAACGTGTTTCGTCCTTAGAAACACTCCTCGGGAGTGAAGTTCTCTAGTTCCAGTCGACTACGCGCGAGCCATAGGTGCTTTTCCTGATCGGCCGCAAGCCGCCGGAAGATATCACGATGCTCCGTACTTAGAATGACTTGAACCAAGGTCTCATAAAACGATTGTAGCCGACCCTCAAGCTGCAGGATCATGCACAGAAAATCACGGTACTCCATAGCTGCGTCAAAGCTACGCTCGACCACGTACTCACTCATATCCAGCGACTTCACGCGAGCCCCATCTACATCTACATCCCCAACACGCTCATCTAAGAATCGAACGAGAACCTTTGTGTGCGTCTCTATTCCTGTACGCAGAGCTCGCAACAGTTGCATAAGTCCGAAATGATCAGTAATCTCGGAATAGATTTCGTACACATCGGCATTTTGCTCTTCGAGTTGTTTGGCGGTTTCGACGAGCTTCAAGAAATCGGACATGATACCTCCTACCATGTTTGGGAGGGCCGTTGTTTGCAGCGCCGTTTGACTCTTTTTATGCCGACTGCTATGGTATACGATCTATACAGGAATTTGCAAGGTGACACTAAGGAGGCACATTGGCCGCTAAGGAACTGCGAATCAATCAGATGATCCGCGTACGAGAAGTCAGGCTCATCGGAGACGACGGTGATCAACAGGGCATTCTTCCAACCGCTGAGGCGTTAAAGATGGCAGAAGAGCAAGGTTTAGACTTAGTTGAGGTAGCTCCCAACTCAAGTCCTCCTGTTTGCAAAATCATCGACTATGGGAAATACAAGTTTGAACTTGAGAAAAAGAACCGCGAGGTTAAGCGCAAACAGAAGCTTGTTAAGCTCAAAGAAATCCGCATGCAACCCAAGATCGAGGATCACGATCTGCAGTTCAAGACCAAACACATCAAAGACTTTCTTGATGAAGGAAATAAGGTTAAGGTGACAATTCGGTTCCGTGGACGCGAGCTTGCGCACACCGACCGTGGACGTGTGTTGCTGAACAAAATCATTGAGCTGCTCGGTGAGGGATACCACATCGACAAAGCTCCGGCTATGGAAGGTCGTTTCATGTCGATGATCGTCGGGCCAAATACAAAGAAGTAGCACGCCCTTGCATCCAGAAGGCGCACACAGAACATTATGTAGGGTTAGGAGAATACGTTTATGCCGAAAATGAAAACACGAAGAAGCGCAGCAAAGCGCTACTCGGTAACCGGAAGTGGGAAGGTAAAGTATAAAAAGCAGGGCTTGCGACACATCCTTACCAAGAAAAGCACCAAGCGGAAAAGAAGCTTACGCAAAAGTGCCTTCCTGAGCGATCCCGAACAGAAGCGAGCAAAACTGCTCCTTCCTTACGGCTAAGCATCTTCCATTACACAGAACACTCGAGTTTGAAGGAGAACTACTATGCCTCGCGCAGTTGATGGGACCCGCCGAAAAGACCGGCGTAAAAACATTCTTAATCAGGCCAAAGGTTACTGGGGCCGAAGAAGCAAACTTTTTCGCACCGCGAAAGATGCCGTAGCTAAGGCAGATCTCTATGCATACCGGGATCGTCGAACCAAAAAGCGTGAGTTTCGCGCGCTATGGATCACGCGTATCTCGGCTGGCCTAACCGATCACGACATCAATTACAGCCGTTTTATGCATGGGCTCAACAAAGCCGGAATTGAAATTAACCGCAAGGCACTCTCAAACATGGCCATTGAAGATCCGGTAGCGTTCACGTCTATTGTGAAAACCGCTAAGAACGCACTCAAGTAATACATACATGCTGAGCCTTGAGCAGATCCGACGCCTGGAACAACGGGTTAACGAAGCAGTTGAGCGTATTAATGCGCTTGAAGATGATAAGCGTAAACTTAAAGAACAGCTCACCGAGGCACGGGCTCGGGCTTCCAAGCTGGAGGCACGGCTTGAACAGCAAGGTAAGGATCAGGCTGCCATCGAGCGCGGAATTCTTGCCGCACTGGAGCAGCTGGATCAACTTGAGCACGAAATTGCAGATGATTCCGGAACGCAAGGTATCGGACCACCAGCAACTGAAAGGTCGGACGACAGCTTTGCCGGTGTGGAAGCAGCTACAAGTGCGGCAACACCTCACGCCGAGTCTTCACCGGCTGGGGGGGGGTCCAATAGTTCAGACGCAACGCCACAACCAAGTGATACCCCCCCACAGCACGACCAAGAACTTGATATTTTCTAGGCGGCTCAGGCATGCGCATTGAGCTACTCGGACAGTCGTTTACAATACGTTCCGATGAGGATCCCGAGTATTTAGGTGATCTCGTCGACTATTATGCGACCAAGCTGCAGGAAGTGCGCGACTCCGTCGATACCACCGACTCGGTGAAACTGGCAATTCTTGCAGGCTTGATTACCGTAGATGAGTTATTCCAGGCTCGTGAAGACGCCGGAATACAAGCCGAAACCCCTGCAGGCGAACCCGAGGGGCACCAAGAGCTTGAACAAATCACCGAGCGACTTATAAGCAGGCTTAGTGAAACACTTGGCCCAACTCCACGTCCTGCTGTCACCGACGAAGATCCAGAGGCGAGCACAACCGACGACCAAGAAGAATAGCACGGTTTACTCGGCGTCGCGACCAAGCACCCCACCAATCTTTTCAGCAACAGCATCATAATCGCATCCGGTCACGGTCACCATCAGTCCAGCCAGACGGTTCGCCATGCGCGCACATTCGCCCCGCGGTTCTCCGCTCAGCCGGGCATACAAAAAGCCAGCAGCAAAGGAGTCCCCCGCGCCGTTGGTATCAACCGGAGTAACCACTTCGGCCGGTAACATTACAGCTCCGTCGTGGTCCCCAACAACACAGCCGTCAGAACCAAGCTTCAACGCAACCTCAGGCACCGTCTCTAGAGCACGCTCAAAAAGCAGCTCCGGCTCAGCACTGAGACCGGTCAACGCCGCCAGTTCATCACGATTGGCAAACAGAGTATCAACGCGACCAGGCAGCCACTCCAGAAGCTCTTTCCGATGTCGCTCGATAACAAAAGAATCTGAGACATCGAAAGACACCGTCCCACCTCGCGCCTTGACCTGCTCCACAGCTGCGGTAAGCGTTTTACGTTGAACGTCACTCTCGAAGAAGTAACCGGTGGAATGCAAATGGTCACATTCGCCAAGCACCCCGTCATCGAGATCCTGCACAGCCATGAGCCCGGAGGCGCCTAAATAGGTGCACATAGTACGCTCTGCATCCGGCGTGACCATAACTGTCGCACTGCCAGTTGGCACATCTTTCTCTGATAGCGCGGCGACAACGCCTACCCTTCTCAACGCTGAGCGGAACTCTTCTGCAGCTTGATCTTGCCCAACGGTACCGCTTAGAACAATTCGCTGAATCTCGTCAGCGCCGGATAGCCAGGCGACACCA
>CAZQIK010000275.1:563-3734 GCA_964593085.1 uncultured Spirochaeta sp. | reverse complement strand
AAAAAGTACCGGCAAGGTGGCGATAGTTGGTTTCATGGCTGCTTTAAATATTATCATTTACCTGGATCGCATCCTTAATCTGGTGAACAGTACTTTTATTGACGGCTTTCAGCTTATTGCATGGATTGCTTTTCGTATTCTCATACAAACCGCAGTAATTTTTCTGGTACTTTCACTTTTCGACTATTTTTTTCAAAGACGCCAGCATCTTGAAAGTATCAAAATGACCAAACAAGAGGTTAAAGAAGAGCGTAAGACATATGAAGGTGATCCCTTTGTTAAGGGTCGGCTAAAACAGCGAATGCAGGAACTTATGCAGCGGACCATGATTCAAAACGTACCGACCGCAGATGTAGTTATTACAAACCCGACACATTTTGCGGTGGCCATGCAGTATAAGCGCGACTCTATGCAGGCTCCTGTAGTGGTCGCCAAAGGGGAGGCTGCACTTGCGCAGCGTATCCGAGCTGTTGCGGGCGAAAACGGTATCCCAATTATAGAAAATAAGCCCTTGGCCAGGGCCCTGTATGCCGAGGTGGAAGTAGGCGAAGCTATTCCGGAAAAGTTTTACCAAGCGGTGGTAACGGTGCTCAAGGAAGTGTATCGTCTCGACCGTAGCAAAGCGGCTGTATGGACCTGATGCATTATGAAACGCACAGGTTAGAGAGGTAAGTTTATGGCGGACGTCCAGGCACTACTCACAGACTCGTTTCTGCGAAAACGTAGTGATGTGCTCGTTGCGGTAGGTGTTATTGTCATCATTCTCATGATGATTATTCCCCTGCCAACGGTTTTGCTCGACTCGCTCATGGCGCTCAACCTCGTTTTTGCGCTTCTGACAATCCTTATTGTGTTGTACACCAAAAATGTACTCGAGTTCTCAGTGTTTCCTACGGTCTTACTGATTGCAACCGTGTATGGTTTGGCGCTTAATGTTTCATCAACTCGTCTCATATTATCGCAGGGCGAGCAGTTTGGCGGTGCTATTGTTCGGGCCTTCGCAAGTTTTGTAGTTGGTTCGGCTGGCACCGAAGGACTGGTAATTGGCATCATCATCTTCATCATTCTGATTGCTGTGCAGTTTATGGTCATTACCAAGGGTGCCACGAGAACGGCCGAGGTTGCGGCACGGTTCACGCTGGATGCACTACCACAGAAACAAATGGCAATTGAAGCGGAGTACAACTCCGGCATCTTAACGGAAGAAGAGGCCACAAAGCGGAAGCTTGAACTAGAGCAAGAAGTTGACTTTTACGGAGCCATGGACGGTGCTTCCAAGTTTGTTTCGGGGAACGTAAAAGTTGGTATCCTGATAACGATCATTAACATTGTTGGTGGAATTATTGTAGGAATGTCGATCCGCGGTGAGAGCCTGGACGTGGCTCTTACCACCTATGTTTCATTGACTGTTGGTGATGGCCTCGTTACTCAGTTCCCGGCATTGCTGATTTCTACTGCAAGTGGTCTCATTGTGACCCGGGCCGCATCTGCAGGCAGTTTTGGTGAGGACGTAACTAAGCAGTTTACGAACCAGGCACGAGTCTACTGGATAGCAGGCTTCTTTCTGACTGTCTTGTCATTCTTGCCAGGCTTTCCATGGTATGTTCTCATGCCGATAGCCGCTCTTTCGATTCTTTTAGGTATCCGCATTGGTCGCCGTGATGCAACTGAGGCTGCCGATGAGCGCACAGCTGAGGAACAGAAAAAGCCGAAGGAGACGCCGCCGGAACTATCTCCGGTTGCACCGTTAGATCCGATTTCACTTGAACTGGGTTACGGACTGGTTCCACTTGTTGATCAGGACAAAGGCGCCGAGCTGCTTGACCGGGTGACTCGTATCCGACGCGAGACCGCACTTGAGCTCGGATTGGCCGTGCCACGCATACGCATTATAGATAACATGCGGCTTGAGCCCTCGGAATATTCGTTTAAAATTCGAGGAGTAGAGGTGGGCCGTGGAAAGATTCGTATGGGACATTATCTCTCGATCAATCCGGGAGGCGCAAATGAGGAGATACCAGGAGAGTCAACAACGGATCCGGCCTTTGGCCTGCCGGCCAAGTGGATCGTCGAAGATCAACGGGAACAAGCTGAGCGGGCTGGCTATACCGTCGTGGATGCGCCCTCGATCATTGCAACCCATCTGACGGAACTTATTAAACGCCACGCTTCGGATATTCTTGGACGCCAGGAAGTAAAGGCAATGCTTGATGCGCTTAAACGTGAGTATCCAGCGGTTGTCGAAGAAGTGCAGTCGGCTTTATCGGTTGGCGAAGTCCAGAAAGTGCTTCAATCCTTGCTTCGCGAGCAGGTTTCTATTCGTAACCTCGTGACGATCTTGGAGGCCTTGGCCGACTATGGTAACATCACGAAAGATACGGGATTTCTGACGGAGAAGGTACGGCAAGCCTTGTCGCGGCAGATAAGTAAACAGTACGCCGATGACGATAACGTGCTCCGGGTAATTACTATTGAGCCCAGCCTAGAGCAGCAGATTATTGAGTCTCGTGTTGAGACCGCCGGTGGGGTAACTCCGGCGATGTCTCCGGAGCTACAGCGTAAGTGGATTAATGCGTTGGTGAATACCGTGCGGGGAGTGCAAGAACAAGGGCGATACCCGCTGATACTCTGCTCCGAAACTGCGCGTCCCTTGGTTAAGGCAGGTTCTGTCCGCGAGTTACCTGACCTTGCGGTAATGTCGGTACTTGAAGTTATACCGGAGCTGCGTGTTGAGGGAACGGCCGAAATCCGAGTCGAGAGGTAGGTTACATGGAGATCTTTATTGAGCAAGCTGGATCTCGCTATGAAGCTGAAGCAAAAGTGCGGCAGAAGTATGGTGAGCGTGCGAGAATTATGAGTCATAAATCTATTCGGATGGGTGGGTTTATGGGATTGTTTTCGCGCGAAGGGGTTGAGGTTTCGGGATATTTCTCGAATGAAGCTCCTCGGCGTGACTCTGCCTCGGTCCACAAAACACCGGATCTCGAAGAAGAAAAGAGAAAGATTCTTGCTGGAGCCAAGGGACCTGTGCCGGACGCATCTACCAAAAATATTGAGATGGTGTTGGAAGAGATCAGGAATCTCAAGCAGTCTTTGACGGACAGTAGCGGACGCAATGATGAACCGAGCGCCGGATATTCGCATCCAACCTTGCGTAAGCTTGCCAACATC
>CAZQIK010000275.1:0-553 GCA_964593085.1 uncultured Spirochaeta sp. | reverse complement strand
GAAGAATGAGTACTCACTAGATGCGCTCGAGGACTACAAGACCGTGGAGGAATGTACACTTGATTGGATTGGTGAGTCGGTTTCAGTTTTAAAGTTCAGTGAAAAACATCGCCCTCATGTCATGGTAGTGGTTGGGCCAACCGGAGTGGGCAAGACAACAACTATTGCAAAGTTGGCTGCTATGTACGGAGTTCCGCAAGTTGCAACGGGTACTGAGAAAAAGGTGCGAATTCTTACAATTGACAGCTACCGGATCGGTGCCATTCATCAGATACAGACGTACGGCAAAATCATGAATATTCCGGTTACGTGCGTGGAAACCGTAGATGAACTGCAGAAACAGATTGCTCTCTATGACGATGCAGACTTGGTGTTTGTGGATACTGTCGGCAAGAGCCCACGCGATGGAAAAAATCTTGGCAGAATGAGCGACCTACTGCATGGATGTGGTGCCGGTGGTGATTATCATCTGGCGTTGAGCGCAACTACGAAGACCAGCGATATGCAACAGATTGCTCAGCAATTTGAAGTATTTGGATATAAGTCTATCATC
>CAZQIK010000274.1:1711-3739 GCA_964593085.1 uncultured Spirochaeta sp. | reverse complement strand
AGCAGGCCACCGGAGGTGAACTGTGGTTGAGTGTATTTTACCGGTAATTCTTGGAATTTCAATACTGCTGCAACTCCTGCAGAGCATTGTCATAGACGGCAGCATCGGTACCAGCATCAGCGCCCGCCTGCCGCTTGAAAAGGTCCCACAGACGCTTTAGTACCGTTCTTCCTCAGTCGCGGCGGTATCGACACCAGCGTCCGCAAAACCGGCCATGTCACGCGGAATGGTTAAGGCAGCATCCAGAATCGTCATAGCTAGTACCGCACCGCTGCCCTCACCGAGCCGCATATCAAGATCAAGTATGGGTTCCAGTTGTAGCTCTCTAAGAAGGGGGCGATGCCCGCTTACCTTGCTACAGTGTCCGGCAAGAAGATAGTCTCCTACCTCCGGATTTAGCCGTACAGCCGCCAACGCCGAGGCGGAAACCGGAAAACCATCAAGCAGAAATACACACGGGTCTTCCGGAACTGCCGACATCATACCTGCAAGAATAAGCAGTTCAAACCCACCAACCGAACTCATAGCCTGCTCCACGCCGCTGAAAGGCCCAAACTCCTTCAGGGCACGGAGTATAACGCCCCGCTTCTCAGACAGTTGTTGCTCCGATATGCCGGTACCCCGGTCTATACTGTCCACTCCCATTCCCAAGGCCATTACCAGCGCTGCTGCCGCGGTAGTATTCCCAATTCCCATGTCGCCAAATGCAATGCAGTTGTACCCGCTGGCACGGGCCTCGAGAAACAGCCGCCGCCCCATAGAGAGTCCCTTCGCGTAGTGTTCTGCGGTCATTGCCTGACCACCGGAAGACCAATCATTTGTCCCGGCTCCAAGTGAGGCATCGATGCTGCGTGTGAGTCCGGGATCACGTGCCAAGGTCTCCAACGCCTTGAAGCCAGCAAAGGGACCGGCCAGCCAGTCGATCCCGGCATCTACCAGCCAGACATCCGCTCCTGCCTGCCGGGCAAGCACCGAAACTGCCGCACCACCGGTGTAAATGTTCGCCGCCATTTGTGAGGTGACCGCCTTGGGATACAAACTGTGGGATGAGACACCGTGATCGGCGGCCGCCACTATGACCAGTTTTTTCAACGCCGGAGGTAGTTCATCCTGCAGGATACCCGCGGACCTCTCGGCCAAGGCTTCAAGTCGTCCAAGACTTCCAACCGGTTTTGTTCGTCCGTCGAGCCTGACACGCATACGCTGCGCCCATGGGTTCTGCGAATTGTTGGTGTAGTGCATGTACTATTCCTCGGTTTAATGTAACGTAAAGGTGGCGCCGGACAACTCAAACTCCGTCACAGAGCCGTAGGGAATGTCCATGGCAAAAGCCTCGCCAACCGGAACTCGTCGCAGAAGGTGATGCAGGCAGCGGATTACCCCGGCATGTGCTACGAGCAAGGCGGTAGTGTCCCATGTGCATCCAGCTGCAGGAGCAGCGGTGGAATCCGCGCGATCACCCCCCATCGCTTGGGCCAGCTCATGGCATAGCGATGTGACCCGAAAGAGCATATCCTGCAAGCTCTCGCCATCCGCGAGCTCATCACCTGCGCGAGCAGCCGTCCAGTTCTCCATCCAGTAGTTCAATTTCCCGGTGTCTATATCGTCCCACCTCCGCCCCTCCCAACTACCGTAGTTGAATTCCAGCAGCCTATCATCCCGCTCGGCCCGTCGCCCCTGGAAAGCAAAAGCGAGCCCCGGATCATTGCTCAGATCCCAAGCAAGCTGGCTGCAACGGCTCAATGGGCTGGTGAGTATCCGAGTTGGTACTTGACCGTTTAGAGCTAAACGGACGCCGTCGCGAACACTGGTGTACTCCATTGAGTAGGTAGAGGCGAGCGGCAGATCGGTACGGGCGATGCAACGGCTCTCCGGCCGGTCCACCGCTGTATGCCGTACTACGAGTAACTGCACGGACATAGCCGACTCACAATACCAGTGCCGCGCCAAGCAATACCAGCTCGGAAAACTGCTCGGAAGCTCCTAAGGTGTCACCGGTATACCCGCCGATATGCGTGCGAAATACCA
>CAZQIK010000274.1:0-1701 GCA_964593085.1 uncultured Spirochaeta sp. | reverse complement strand
CTTATAATGTTTTTTCCCATTCAATTCCATCACAACCCCCCCCAACACAAAAAAACCCCAGCGAAAAAACCTCCCCGAACCCTCAAAGGTTCCCCCGGTTACCCCCGCCGATATGCGTGCGAAATACCAGCGCACAGAGTGCCGCCGTCGGGAGCACCAAGCTAAGTCGCAGGAGCGCACCGGACCCGCCGATGCCGAAACTCAGCAGGACCGCACCCAAGACCGCACCAAGAAAGCAGGAGGGCGTCACGCTTTTGGCAACGGGTTTCACCTTGCTTGTCTCGTCAAGCCGTACGTACGAAAGCATGTTCATAACGAATACCGGCGCAAGACGTGCTCCAACATGGACAGTAACAATGATCCGCAGCACATGAAGCATCTCGCCGGACTCGAGAAGCGAGAGCATTAAGGCATATCGGAGCAGCATGGACAGCACCAGAGCAAGAGCGCCATACGTGCCGACGCGACTGTCCTTCATAATCTCAAGCTTACGTTCAGTGCTCCAGCTGCCACCAAACCCGTCTACCGTATCGGCAAGACCGTCTTCGTGAAAGGCACCGGTCATGAGCACTGCCGCCGTCAGAGATAGTACCACCGCTGCTGCAGGCGGTAGTATCACTATCGCGACCCATAGCACCGCGGCAGAAACGCCACCAACCAACACCCCAATGAACGGGAGATATCGAGTGGCCTCGTCCAGTAAGTTGCCGTCGTGCAAAAGTTTCCCCGGCACCGGTACACGAGTAAAAAACACCACCGCGGTGAGTAGGACTCGAAGTTCACGCATAGGGTAGGTTACCAGAAAAACAGCGCGAAGTAAGCCGGGTGAACATCTTCACTCACTCTTCATATTGGCTCCCTGCTTGCTCCATGCACCACGGGTAGTATATCCAAAGTGGCAACGATCTACACCAACTGCAGATGGGTCTTTACGGCTATACCAAAGAAGACTTTCTTTCACAGCAGAGCGATATTTCCGCTACCGGGTTTTCCGTTCCGGGTCATATAGCGCCCATCACGCTGGAGGGAACAAGCGAGACCGTGGAGTTCTGGACCGAAGGCCGCTATCCACAATGGGCAGGTGAAGGTGAACGCCGCAACCACGTCGATGAACGCATTGGCCGTGCTGGCGTGCGAGCAAATCGTCGACGTTAGCCCCGAGACTAGACTCGACCTTGGTCGCAAGGATACTTGTACCTCCTCTCGTTCAAGCTCCGCGCGGACAAGCTTGAACTCGGCATCAGAGGCATCGAAACGAATCAGCACCTGAGACTTCCTCAACATCCACCCCTTGCTGTGCAACGAAGCTAAGCTGCGCCGTGGTATAAGCACGGAAAATCCACTGACGGTACGGCTCAATTACAGCCGGTGACTCTATTCCTACCCGTACCACTCCAGACTGTACATGAATAATGCTGTACTCCTTTTGGCTTACTTCGCTATCGTCGGTTACGTGCGCTTTTTGCCGCAAAGCGGCGGCAGTGACCGCACCTGCTATCGGAATGACCAGTATCACCGGCACTACAATCTTTCTCTTACTCATTCCGTCCTCCATGTCACGGGTGAAGATAGTATTCCTAAGACATCTGAACTCGGAATTAACCTCTCCAGAAATTGTTGAGCACGGTACAACTCGGCACGCTCTAAACTAAGCAGTACCCTTTGAAGGGCTGCTTCTGCCGCCCGAAGTTCTGCGGTAGT
>CAZQIK010000273.1:0-3755 GCA_964593085.1 uncultured Spirochaeta sp. | reverse complement strand
GTCATGAGCCCCTGTCCACCAAACCGCAGTCCAAGAAGCGCCGGAAGGAGGAGCGCCACGTGGTGCGTTAATCCAAGCAGCACGGAGGCCGCACCAAGAACTCCTATGGTTTTGTACAGATAGGCCGGTAAAGGTCGGTGATCTATAAGGCCGCCGAAGTTAACGAGCAAGAGTGCCGAGCCGATGGTTGCCACAGCGTATATCGCTCCAAAAGCGCTGTTCGAGATCTGGAGCTCCAACAGGATATGTGGAACATACAGCGAAATGAGGAACGTCTGTCCTAAGCTCGAAAAGAATGTGAGTAGGAATCCAAATCCAACGTGCGTCGGGTAGGATTTCAAAAAGAGGTAGTATGTGTTCATAGGCTTGAAGAAGAGGGTACTACTTCATTTCAATTGTGGCTACCAATGAACCACAGTTGAGGACGGCAGTCCGCTAAAGGCGCAAAAGCGAGATTTTTACCGGAGACGGGACTTGAACCCGTACAGCTTTTTCAAGCCGGGGGATTTTAAGTCCCCTGTGTCTACCAATTCCACCACTCCGGCGTAAGTCGGCATCATACACAGCTCGGGGTCGGGCGGTCAAGCTTTGCAGAGTTTCTTCAGCAGTGATCACGCAGAAACAAGCCGAAAGAGGCGATAGAAAACTGTCGATACTATCATTGGGAGGCGCTATGCGACTTAGTTCCGCGTTTTTGCGATTCATGTTGGCGGTACTCATGGGGGCAATGTTTGTGTTGGGCGTGGCTGCCACTGAGGAAGAAGAGCCAGAGTTCTATTTTGACGTCACACGCTATCAATCAGGTTGGATTATCTCGGATAGTAACGACGATGGACGCACCGACTATGCGCTGAAGCTCACTGAGCGTATGCAGAAGGATATCGAGGCTATGGACTTTAGCCACGACGGGTATATGGATAACTTTTACTACTACGAGAACGACGTCCTCATAAGGCACGAACTAGATACTAACGGCAACCAGCAGGTGGATCTGTGGGTGTTTATGTATAGGGGCGTGCAAGTTAAGGGCTGGGAACGTGATACTAACCATGACGGGCAAGCGGATCTATACCGCAGTTATGAGTGACCTGACCAGGATATGATGTAAGAACCAAGTCGTTTGCTATACAGCCGCGACCTGCAGCAGCATCTCTACCGGTCACCTCAGGTGAAACAGCCTCATGCCACTACCAACTGAACCACATACGTGAGAGAATGCGGCACACATTTATGAGACAGCAAACGGGAACGCAGATAATTACCGGCTACCATGCTATTGAAGAACTCCTAAAATCTCGTCGCAAAGCGCTTGCGGGTGAACTCTACATAGAGATTGGTGCAAAGCGAGCTGAAAAGCTTAAGGAGTTGGCCTCTAAGGTACAGGTGCGGTGCATTACGGTTTCCCGTGACGAGCTGCGGCGTGTGGCCGGACCGGGAGTGAGACATGAGGCGTATGTTGATGCTGCATCTTCCAAACATGGGCAGCAGAGCCTCCGGAACTTGGCTGGCGGGGTCGTGGGTGGCAGTCGTGAGTACCCACACGTTGGAGCTTTCCTTGACAGTGTAGAGTCGGAAGATTCACTCGTCATAGCTCTTGACGGAGTTACCGATCCCCACAACCTTGGAGCGGTGTTGAGGAGTGCGGAGCAGTTTGGGGCTGAGTTGGTTATGGTGCCCGAACGTAGAAGTGCGCACCTTAATGAGACAGTTGCTAAAACATCGGCGGGAGCCGCCGCGCATGTTTCTCTGCTACAGACTACCAATTTGGCCCGCGGGCTCAGAGAATTCAAGGAAGCCGGTTTTTGGATCTATGGCGCCGAGGCTAATGGTACGTCACTGAACTCTTGCAGCTTTAGTGGGCGGGTTGTCCTGGTGCTTGGCAGTGAAGGGAAGGGAATGGGGCGGCTCGTGCGCGCAGCATGTGATGAGCTTGTTGCAATACCTATGTTAGGACACCTTGACTCGTTGAACGTATCTGTTGCCTGCGGGATTCTGTGCTATGAGGTCAGGCGTAGCCAGGGTCGGTTGGCGTGAATCCCAGTCACTCCGCGAACCGACACTTACACCGACACCGTAACACCAAGCAGCTACCGCGCACCATTACTATGGCTGTATCGTTAGCATGGCTGTAACGTCACAAAAACTGGTTACATCCCGAAGATGCGTCCCCCGATATCGCTTCGCCACCACGCGCCTTGAAAACTCATCTGCTTGACCGCACTGTATGCCGAACCGCGCGCGGCAAGAAGCTCCGGCCCTAATCCAACGACTGAAAAACACCGGCCGCCGGCGGTGTACAGGTCGTCCTCATCACCAATTGTTGAGGCGTGAAACACAAGTACGTCGGACTCAATATTTTCAGGGAGGCTATGTACCGGGATACCGCGGGGGTAGCTGTCGGGGTAACCCGGAGCTGCTACAACAATGCACAAGGCCGCCTGGTCCGACATCTGAGTTACCTCTTTTCGCAACTTGCCATCAATGATCGCCGAACACAGCGCAGCAAAGTCGGCATCGATGAGTGGTATAAGTACTTGAGCCTCTGGATCACCAAAACGCACATTATACTCGAGGAGTTTGGGGCCCTCCTCGGTAACCATAATTCCAAAGTACATCACCCCCCGATAGGCAAGCCCGTCGGCGTAAAGTCCTTGAAAAGTTGGTTCTATAAGCTCTGCTGTTATGCGGTCTACCTGGCTTTTGTCTAACCATGGAACGGGGCATACCGCGCCCATGCCGCCGGTGTTTGGCCCACGGTCATTATCGCGTGCTTTTTTGTAGTCGGCGCAGAACGGTAGCACCACGTGCTGCGTGCCGTCACACAAAGCAAAGCCTGAGACTTCAAAACCTTTGAGAAATTCTTCCACTACGAGCGCATCCTCATCGAGCACTGCGCGTCCAAAGCGGAGCAATTCGTTTTTGTCGGGAGACTCAAGAACGCCTTTTCCGGCCGCCAAACCGCTCTTCTTTAGGACAAGCATCCCTGTTTGTTCGTCCAGATAGTTCTGGAACTCACGGTGTTGTCCGGCGTCGAAAGTCCTGGCCGTCGCGGTGGGAATGTTATGGCGTTGCATAAACTGTTTAGAGAACTGCTTGCTGAACTCCAGCTGAGCGGCCGCCTTGTGCGGGCCTATGACTGAAATGCCGTTTTCTTGGAGCACATCTACCACACCGGCCGCTGGCGCGCTTTCGCCACCGACAAATACCAGTTCAATCCTGTTTTCTCGACACAGCTTCAACACAGCTTCGGCGTCGGTTTCAACAATATCGGGAAAGCATGTGCCGATTGCAGCAATGCCCGCGTTGCCCGGCGCTGCAAAAAGTCCGGATATGCGGAAGCTTCGTGAGAATTTCCATGCAATTGCATGCTCCCGTGCGCCGCTACCTAAAACAAGTACCCGCATCGTTTAGTCCTCCATATTAAATTGCTTTGCATCAAGGCTGTTCCGCTCTGCATCAACGTCGTCAAGAAGCTTATGTATAACTTGCGGATAGTATTCGTGCTCAAGCTCATGAATACGACGCTCAACTTCGGCCTCGGTATCATCCGATGTCCGGGCAAAACTCCGTTGAAGTAGGACAGGGCCGCTATCAAGCCCATGATCTACGTAATGAATAGTGATTCCTAGTTCCTGGTCGCCAGCAGCATAACTCTGTTGTATCGCATTGAGCCCTGCGTGTCGAGGAAGCAAGGAGGGATGAATATTGAGAATGCGAGTTGAATAGCGGTCTACAAAGCCTGCACTCAATATAGA
>CAZQIK010000272.1:0-3757 GCA_964593085.1 uncultured Spirochaeta sp. | reverse complement strand
AAACCCTTACACTTGCGTTTACAGGTTCCTTCCCTTCCCTCTATATGTTCAAAGAGCGCCGCATTTGGAGCCGACAACGGCCCCTAACACGGTTTTTCCGACACGCCTTTCGACGAACGGAAGATCACCATATCAAAAACGAAACTACTGTGTCAAGCAGTTTCAGAGGAACTCCTCTGATGTTTCGAAGTTTTTAGCAGCTGGAATCAGCCGCTTAACGATGTGATGTGACAGTATCACTATGGTCGACTACTGGTCAATAGCCTCGTGATCTTTTTTGCTACACTCTGCTGCACGGCCCCCAACGCTATGCCTCTGTCTGTGAATCTTTACCTCTCATGTGAGTCACAAAAACTCGCAGATAGTCAGCAAAGGAGCTGAGCGACAGTACCAACGCGATACCGAACACAACCAGGGTTGCGACACGGAGAGTCGCCTCAATCTCGGGAAACATAGCCATTCGCTCAAGCGTAATAACCGCAAGGCCAAGCCCGACACCAATTGCAAAAAACACGGTTTTAACCTTGCCACCCTTACGAGCAGCAAGTGCAACGCCTTCCTTTATCATGAGGAGACGAATAAACACTATACCGAACTCACGGTACATAAGGAGCAGAAATATCCAGATCGGCATGATGCCGACGGCGCTTAGGCACACAAAACAAGTTAGGTGACTAATCACGTCTGAGAAGGGATCCATGACCTTACCCAGGTCCGTAACCTCGTTCCGCTTACGTGCCACGTAACCGTCGGCGGCGTCACTGAACTCCATAAACAGGAAAAGGATCCAGAGCACCACAGCCGAGGGGACGGCAAACACCCCAAACCAAATAGGCACGAAAAACACAAGAAAAAAGACGGGTGACAACACAAGCCGTGATGCCGTAAGTGTAGTTGCTATATTCACAGCGGCATGGTAGTACAGCCGCTGCGCGCTGTCAATGCGTCACAAGACCTGCAAGATGTCCGACCATATACTCAAGTTCATCCTCAACCACGGTGTGTGCAATACCCGGATATATTCGCACATCTACCTCGGCGCCAAGATGCTCCATGACCGCCGCCGATTCACGCACACGTTCTACGGGGATATATGGATCGACATCGCTACATCCGATAAATACCGGGGTGCGTTCCAGCAAGCCGTTATAGTCGTGAGCATCAATGTTGGGCCCGATAAGCCCACCAGAAAGCGCAAACACACCACCGTAACGCGCAGGATTGCGCGCCACGTACTCGAGACTTAAGCATGCACCTTGGGAGAATCCTCCAAGGACGATTTTTTCACGCGGAATTCCTGCATCAGCCATTGTTGCGAGCAAGCTCGCAATACGGGCAAGCGCGTCAGATAGGTCAGGTTCATTTTGCTCACGAGGCATAAGAAAACTCACCGGGTACCAGGTGTTTCCACTTGCCTCGGGAGCAAGCACACCACACAATTCGGGGACAATTCTGCGTCCAAGTGCCATGATGTCGTCCGCGCCAGCGCCACGCCCATGCAATAAAATGAGCCCGCATGTAGCACCAGAGAGCTCCGGGCCGAGGCTCGTAATAGGCCCTGAATCATGCTTCCCCATGCTATTCTCCTTCTGCTGTAGCAAGTTCTGGAATCGAAGGCTTTTCGTCCAATACGGCGGCAGGCACGGTGGTGAGCGCCGCACGCACTGCATCACTCGGGTCTTCGGCCCGTGGCAACAACTCGCTGACCTGCTGTTTCCAACGGCGCGTTCCAGGCTTGAATGCAAAAAGCCCAAGCATATGCCGCACAAGTGTGTGGGGTGAGACCGGAGTCTGCTTCCAAATATCGATATACTCTAGCATGCGTTCAACGACTTCTCGTCGAGTCGGCGCATGCGGATTCCCAAAGACCGCCTGTTCTACCTCAGCCAAGAGGTACGGGTGGTCATAGGCGGCACGACCTATCATAACTGCGTCGACGTGCTGCAGATGATGTAGCACATCGCCAACCTCGCGGATACCACCGTTTAGTTCTATATCGAGATGGGGATAGTCCCGCTTGAGCCGGTACACAGTCTCGTAGGACAAGGGAGGTATACTGCGATTCTCTTTAGGGCTGAGCCCACTAAGTACTGCGATGCGTGCATGAACACTGAAACGACGGCATCCGGCAGCTGCAACAGTTTCTACAAACTCGCAGAGCTCGTCGTAGCTATCCCGTCCATTAATGCCGATGCGATGCTTCACCGTTACCTCTTTCGTGGTCGCACCTCGCATGGCATCAACCAGACGGGCTACATGGATTGGGGTTGCCATAAGACAAGCACCAAAATTTCCGGTTTGTACCCGCTCACTCGGACACCCGATGTTGAGATTAAGTTCGTCGTACCCATAGGGCGCGGCAAGCTTAATGGCTTGATCCATTTCTTTGGGGTCATCGCCGCCGAGTTGCAAGGAAATGGGATGCTCCGACTCATGAAAGCCCAGGAGATGGTCGCGATCACCATGTATAATTGCTCGCGGCGTGAGCATTTCCGTGTAGAGAAGTGTATGTGGTGAAATGATCCGGGCTAAGTAGCGAAAATGCCTATCAGTGCGCTCCATCATGGGAGCAACACTGACAGGCGGGAAAGCAGCCTGCGGATTCACTGTTTGTGTCCGAGTTAACATATGGCCCGTAGCATAGAAAAGATCACTACGATATGTCAAATACGCGGCCCGGACGGGAAAGACCGGAAGGGGGAGGAAGGACTACAGATGTCCAGGCCGCGTGAAGGCTTACCGTACAAGACCGACAAGAATGTTCTGTTCACTACGCCGGATGCGGAACATGATCTCGTCTGATGAAGCATCGTTGAGCGCACGGTAAAAATCCGCTAAGCTCTCGATGTCTCGATTATTCACTCTATTTATGATATCCCCGGCACGAACGCCGGCTGTCGCCGCGGGGCCATCTTGCACTACATTTCCAACAATTACAGTACCTGCATTTCGGTCAAGGTCGAGCTCATCACGGATCTGATCCGTGATAGGGGTTACCGCTAACCCAGGCCACATGCGGGAACTCCGCTGAGCCACCTCTGCCTCGTCCTCACGAATGGCCGTTTGCAGACTAAGCTCAATTTCTTCTCCGTAACGGATTATGCTGAACCGGCTTTCTGCGCTCGGTTGCAGGTCTGCAACCACGCGAACCAAACTATTGCTGTCAGTTATATCCTCACCATTAATACCAGTAATAAAGTCGCCGGGTAAAATACCGCCTTCTTCCGCAGGAGATCCGCGGAACACATTGTACACGAACGCTCCCCCGGTATCATCAAGGTCCATTCCTTGGCGTAGCTCCGAACTGGCGTCGCCGGTTGAAATACCCAACCAACCATAGGTGACCCGGCCGTCGCGGATGAAGTCTTGCACCACCCGTTGGGCAATATTTACAGGGATTGCAAAACCAAGGCCGATATTACCGCCCGTTTGTGACGCGATCCAGGTGTTAATGCCGATTACCTCACCCTTAAGATTGACCAACGCTCCACCCGAGTTACCCCGGTTAATTGCAGCGTCGGTTTGAATATAGTCGGTAAGCATGGGCATACCGGACTCGGGCCCCGGATTCCGCGCGATTGCGGATACAATTCCGGCGGTAACGGTGGAACTGAAACCGAGTGGATTACCCACAGCAAACGCCCAGTCTCCAACCCGCAAGGAGTCCGAATCACCAAGGCGAGCAATCGGCACGTCTTCCGAAGTCTGGAACTTGAGCAGAGCTAGGTCACGTCGGGCATCGCCACCGACAAGATCG
>CAZQIK010000271.1:0-3758 GCA_964593085.1 uncultured Spirochaeta sp. | reverse complement strand
ATTGTGCAGGAAGTACAAGACGAGACGGAATACCTCCTGAGTTCACAAGCAAACAAGGAGCACTTGCTCCGCTCAATACAGAACGTTGCAAATCATACGAATCTTGTTAAGGTGCAAATGGAGGAACTGTGATCATCGCGTTCGACAACGAAGCGTTCGATGATTTTCAGGCTTGGGCCGTAGAGGATAAAAAGATCTTTTCAAAGATCGGCGCTTTGATAAAAGACATTTCCCGGGATCCTTTTCAGGGCTTGGGCAAACCGGAACCGCTTAGGCATGAGCTTTCTGGATACTGGTCGCGCAGAATTTCTGAAGAGCATAGGCTTGTTTACAAATTTGAAAGTGGTACCATGTACATACTCTCCTGCAGATACCATTACTGACATCCCATTTTTCCTGATCGCTATCGGCCAGTTTCTCCATGCATCAACAATGATGGCGCCTCCACGTGGGTCTTTTGTAAACATCTCTTCGGTGCCGAACACGGGTTGTCAGACAAGGCTTCAACAGCCGAAATCAACCGAGGAATGACTGCGCGGTCAATATGCTTAAGCTCGCCTCGACTATCACGTCTTCATGGTTCACGCTGTCTTCGTTAACGCGCTCCGCGATGGTGGATAGGTCTTGCAGATCTTCAAGCAGTGAGTCGTATTCTCTGATCGATAACGTTACCGCAGGGTTCCTTCCGGTAGATCGCCGGGGTGGTTTGGAATTGTCGTGCGTTTTCGAGTGTTTGCATGCCACCAGATCTCGTGGCTACCGCGGGCAGAACGATCAAACCGAAATCCAAGTTTGCGAAGCTTTTTGGTTAGTTCGCGGTACGAGAAGCCGGATAAACGACCCATTAAGCCGTGACAGCGATATCGAGGTCACTGCCGGGCTTCGCTCGTCGTAGTCCGTCCGGTAAGGGGTCACCATGTTCTCTATACGACTCGAGGAGGCGCATAGCCACATCATGAGCGATTTCCATTGCTTCTTCAATGGTGCGGCCTTGTGCTACCAATCCCGGTATTTCGTCGGAAGTCGCAACGTATTGCCCGTTTTCTACTTCTTCAATATGTACACGGATCGAGTACTGATCTGCCATACGCCAATAGTACCATTGATTGCGGAAGAAACCTCGGGCTGCAAAACGCTAAAACTAACAATTATCACGTTAACTTAATCTCAATTACCCCAGCTGCGACTCGAACGCGCTTCCGATGAGTAGGCTCAACGGCAACGCCGGAAGGGTAGAGCCGCAGCAGAATCAGTTCTCGAACTTCACAATACTCCGCCTTCCGTTACCGGTCTCCACGGAGTAGGTGCCCTTCAGCTGCTCAACCAGCATCTGCACAACAGAAACGCCGAAGCCCGTCGACCCGCTATCACCAACGCCATCATCAAGGCCTACTCCATCGTCTTCAATTGTCAGGGTTGCGCGAGCGTCGGACTTATTCACTGTAATGAGAACGTGACCTTCACCTCGTTCTGGGAAGGCATACTTGAAGACGTTGGTTAAGAGCTCACTTATGATGATGCCGACGGGGATGAGTTTTTTTGAACTGAGAGTGAAGTCTGTAACTTTTTTCTCTATGCTTATGTTGTTCTTAGTCCCAGCGAACACCGCTACAAGGGAATCGACTAAACTTTCTACATAGTCCTTTACCGAAAGGTCTTGATAGTCCTTGCCAATCAACAGCTTGTCATACACAACTCTAATGCTGTGAACGCGGGAGATCGCTTCCTGCAAGGCGGCTTGCACCTCACGGTTATCGGTAGACTCACCTTGGAGTGCCAGCAACCCTTCAACCTGTGCCATATTATTCTTTATACGGTGGTGGACTTCCTTGAGGAGAGTTTCTTTCTCGGCAAGTTGGCGCTGGATTTCTTCTTCGGCGAATTTGCGTTCGGTAATGTCTTGTATCGTTCCGACAATCCGATGGTGCTGGGCGTCATACTCCGCAACGGAGTGGACGTTTCGCACCGTATTGTCCGCAGGGTTGCGTATGGCAAACTCGATGTCGTAGGGCGTGCCATCCTGAACGAGCGCCTTAAGAGCAGCATCCAGTTGGGGCCGATACTCGGGAAGCGGTAGCGATTGGACATAGTCTAGTGTTAAATCGCCTTCGCTCACCCCGTAGATTATCCGGGCTTGCTTGGAACCGCTTACTATTTCGGTATCCAGATCAAACTGCCACGAGCCGAGCTGTGCCATCGTCTGTGCACGTGCCATGTCGCGCTCACTATCGGCCAATGCCTGAGCTACTCGATACTCTTCGGTAACATCCCGAAAAACCAAGACTACACCGGTAGTTTGACCGTTGTCGTCTCGTATAGGAGCGGCGCTATCGGCAATTTGATATTCAGTGCCATCTTTAGAGATCAGGGCTGTATGATTTGCAAGGCCAACTATGGCTCCTGTCTCCAGTACCTTAGCGACCGGATTCTCCAACTTCTCCCCGGTACTGGCGTGGACGATATGAAATATCTCTTCAAGTGCTTTCCCTCTCGCCTCTTCAATGCCCCTCCGCATAAGCTCTCGGCTACGAGGTTCATACGCACAATAGTGCCTTCAATATCTGTAGATATAACTGCATCACCTATTGAGTTGAGGGTGATCCGGAGGTTTTTCTCCTGTACCTTCATCTGATATTCAGCTCGTTTTCGTTCTCGAATATCCCGTGCGACACCAAAAATATACTTTTTTGTACCGACCGTGAAGGATATGCCGTTTACCTCCACGGGAATAAGTTTGCCATCCTTATGCCGGTGGAGGGTCTCAAATAGAACCGAGGTTCCCTTTGGCTGCTCTTTCCAGAAATCGTAAAACCCTTGGTCAGGATAGTTAGGATCGATATCCGCTATCTTCATAGTGAGAAGTTCTCTACGGCTATAACCGAGCATGTCACACGCTTTTGTGTTGACGTTGAGAAAGCGGCCATCCTCGTCGAGGAGTTCTACCCCGTCGACGCTATTCTCCATAAGGTTACGGTATAAAGCTTCGTTCTCTATTAACCTTTCCTCGGCCACCTTTCGATCGGTTATATCTCGTGCCGCAGCGTAAATGTCTGATCCGATTGGTTTCGAGCGCCACTCTAACCAGCGGTATGAACCGTCGCTGCTACAGAAACGGTTCTCGAAACTTGTCACCTCTTCCCCGGTTTCGAGCTTTGCCATCGCTGCCAAGGTCGTTTCCCGGTCTTCAGGGTGTACGAAGTCGAGAAAGGGCCGACCTTCCAGCTCGTCCACCGAATAACCGAGTACTGTCTCCCATTCCGGATTCAGTCGAGTAAACTCTCCGCCTGTGTGTGCAATACAGAGCAGGTCGAGGCTCGACATGAAGTAACGATCAAGTTCTTCGTTCTTCTCCGTAAGCTCTTCTGCGGTTTGCTCATATTTTCTCAGCGCCGTATCCAAGTGTTCTTTCTGCATCTTCAGTTCCATATGGGCCTCGTAGAGACGGAAGGCCATTTTTATTGAGGCCAGAAGCACCGTTTCTCCCGAGTTCTTGAGAATGTAGCCGTAAGAGGTAATTCCCTCAGTCCTTTCTACCACTTCTGGTTCAGTGTGGGAGGAGAGAAATGCAATGGGCAGGTCGTGACTTGTAAGTATTCTCTCAGCAGCCTCTGGGCCGTCGATCCCGCTTCCAAGATCAATGTCCATAAGAATGAGTGAAAGCTCGGGATTGGATTCTACCGCCTTGATTGCCTTTTCACCGCTACGAGCTGCAATTACCTCATAGCCGTGTTTTTCGAGCATTTTAGTTTCCGCCATCG
>CAZQIK010000270.1:0-3781 GCA_964593085.1 uncultured Spirochaeta sp. | reverse complement strand
CCTTGCGGGTGAGTTCGTTCACCCTGCCGATTATTGGCGGGTTGGCCACGGTCAAGAAGTCCGGCTTGACCTTTGCGGTTGAAACCCCTACCGAGTGGGGGCAGTTGGCGTTGAACAAGCAAGTCTCACGCCAGAACTGCGTTGAGATTCTGCGTGAAGCCAAACGTCTTGGTTGGCGAGTGGCAAAGTTCTACTTCATGATTGGGCTCCCGGTAGAGCCTCAGGAAGGTCATGAGTTGCTTGATGTTGGGGAGTCTGCCCTCCACGAGGCCCGTGCTATAGTTGATTTTGTGTCTTCGGTGCAGGCCGAGGCTGGCATCAATATCAATCTTACCGTGAACACCTTTGTCCCTAAACCGCACACGCCCTTTCAGTGGGCTCCTCAGTTGCCCGAAGATCGAGCGCTTGAGTGTTTATACGAGATTCGTCGCGGCCTCAAGGGTCGGTCGATTAAGGTAAGCTGGAACTCGCCCTTCCTTTCATTGCTGGAAGGGGTTATTACCCGCGGGGATGAGCGCTCGGGTGAGCTCGTGATTGAGGCCTTCCGTCGGGGCGCACGGATGGACGCGTGGGATGACCAGGCCGCGCGTGAGTTGTGGCGTGGGGTCTTTGCCGACGCCAGCTGGGACGTGGTTGGCGAAACGTTATCAGGTAGAGATCTTGCCGCGGCACTTCCGTGGGACACAATTGAGAGCGGTGTTTCAAAAAAGTATCTGCAAAAAGAGTATCGGCGCTCACGCGCCGGTGAGCTTACCGAGCGGTGCGCTCCCCAGTGCCGTGATCATTGCGGTATTTGCAATCGGGGAACTCGAGTTGTGGACCTCTTGTGCTCTACACCTACCACGCCTGAAATTATTGAAGACCTGCCTGTTCAAAATATCAACATGCACGATCCCGGCAACGAGGTGAAACGGCTGCTTATACGATTTACCAAGACCGGCCCTGCAGTCTTTTTGCCGCATCTCTCGGTTGTGCGCGCACTTGAGAGAGGAGCTATCCGGGCCGGGCTATCGCTGCGAATGAGCGAAGGTTACAGCCAGCATGCCCGAATGGAGTTTGCCCAGCCCTTGTCCATTGGGGTTGAGTCTACCGATGAAATTGCAAGTATTGAGTTGCTCGAAGCGCCTGCACATAATGCTGTAGAGGCGCTGAACCAGGTGCTTCCGGACGGAATTCGAGTGCTGCAATGCCTTACCATTGCTGGCTCACGTCCGGAGCGGAAAAAGGCACCTTCGCTTGGTGCGGCGTACGGTGGAGCGGAGTACTTGATCTACGCCAGCACCTCGTCGCTGGCGCATGGTCCGCGTAAAGTACGTGAGGAACTTGAGGAACTATCGCTTAAGCTTGCAGAGTGCCGGGAGGTCTCGTCGTGCAAAATGACCGAGGATGGCGCGTCACTCATGCTGCCTACGGGGACGACCGGGCCGGTAGGAATTACTAGATTGATTGAGCGTGTGTGCGAACGAAAACTTCCGGATGCCGATCTGCGAATTAGGCGCTTGCGGTGTTTTGCTCGGTCCAACGCTCTTGGCGAAAGTCAGGCGGAGCATGAACAGCTCATAGATTATCTTGAGTTGTACCGTCGCTGGGAGTCCGCGCGAACCTCATCGGTGCCAGCTCCACGTAACTCTGTGGACCTCTCCGCTCGTACGGTCCCAAGCCCTCAGGAGTAGTTGCCGTAAAAGACTCGCCGCTGCCTACGGAACTTTTCCAAATATTTGGTCCTGCCTACAGCGGCAACCAACAATCCAAACACGAATCCGCCAATGTGAGCAAAGTAGCCGACATTATCAAAGGCACCCCCGGTTACAGTCATTAATCCGGAGAAAAACTGGAGTAAAGCCCAGATGCCCAGGAATACAAAGGCGGGGAGTTTGGCACTCATGAGGAAAAATCCAATTGGAACAAGTGTTAGCACCCGGGCCGTAGGATACAGCACGATGTAGGCACCAAGAACTGCAGCAATAGAGCCCGAAGCACCGATGTTCGGAGTGGCAAGTGAGGCGGCAAGTAAGCCTTGTGCAATGCCAGCAAAGACACCGGCACCAATGTAGAAGAACAAATAGCGGAAGTGCCCTAAGGCATCCTCAACGTTGTCACCAAATATGAACAAAAATAGCATGTTGCCGAAGAAGTGGATGAAGCCCCCATGGAGAAACAGCGCGGTGAACAGGGTATGCCATTCCGAGAATGGAGCAGCCAAAAACCGTTCGGGGGTGAATGCATAGGTGAGGGTGAACTGCATTGAATCTGGTCCGGGTAGAAAAACTAAGTACATGAATACACCGGTGTTTATGAGAATGAACAGAGTGTTAAACACCGGGAAGGTCTTAGATCGCTGATAGTCTTTAAGCGGTATCATGTATTTTCCCTTCTCTTTACTGGTGGTATGAGTTTGACTCCACACCCGTTACGGCACTTGTGGACTCGTAGCGATCCGGCTGAAACGGATAGTCCCAGCAACCTCTATAATGCTCCATTCGTCCTGGAAATCCAAGCTTGAACTGGTATAGGCCATGCATTGGGTGGTGGGACGCGCTGTTTGGTGGTATTCCAAACAGGTTGTAACTCCGGCACCCTGCATTGCGGGCCGCGCGCATTGCCTGCCACTGTAGCAGATGACTTGGCATGAGCTGGCGCTCTTTCGAACTGCTGCCACCGTAGAGATAGTAGGCCTTAGTAGAATGATGTAGAACAATAGCAGCAGCAAGTGGTTTCTCTTTGTACTCTGCGAAATAGAGTGCTGGCCGGGTGGCTCCTCCGGTATCTAAATCACCGTGAGGATCATTGGCGGCACGAAAGAGATCGATAAAATACTGTATGTCCTCGGCAGCAATTCCCTGGCGTGAAGCTGTCTCTTGGTAAAGTCGGTAAAAGGTATCTAACTCCCGCTCTCGGCCAGCTCGCACACGAACACCACGACGTGTTGCCAAGCCTATGTTATAGCGGGTCTTGGACTTCATTGCTGCAAGCAGCTGCTGCTCGGAGATGCTTAGATCCACGATGACCGTATCTGGTGGCTGAAGGTCTGTGGGGGCCTTTCGTAAAAGGCGAGCCTCGGTGCCGAAGTTCATCCGGAGTTCGCGAACACGAGCTGCGGGGGGCCCTTGCCACTCTCCGACTTCATCAAAATAATCCGGCTCGATGTAGGGGCTACGCCAGGGCAGGTCAAACCGCACCGCCACGCACCACGAAGGAAGCTGCTCGCGCAGTTGTTCTGCAAGGGCTTCCAGTCGTTGCCCCTCGTTACCGATTCCCGGCTCAATTTCAGGGCCGTGCGGGACATACACTCCATAAGTATCCGGGCCAAGGCGTCTGCTTAAGGCACGGAGGGGTGCTATCTCATCGCCATCGTTCACGGCAAACCGAAAAACTTCATGTCCTCGTAAGGCTTTAAAGCGCGCCCAAAACTCACTTTGAAGTAGGTTGTCTGCCACAGGCACGCCCTGAGGTAAGGTATGGGTGGTATGGGTCGTTTGAAGCCGTAACCGCATGCCTCGAGGGTACTGCGGGGAACTAAAAGTGTAAATGCCGTATGCTCTTGTCGAGGTAGCCACAATATATTACTTTTACTATATGAAATACGAAGTTCTGGTAATAGGTTCCGGTCCGGCCGGATTTGAGACTGCACAACGCGTAGCTCGGGCGGGGAAGTCCACCGTGCTCATTACAACAACTCCACCCGGTGGACGGACTACGGTAGGGAGTCTCCTCCCGAGCAAAGGCTGGCTTCATGCGGCTCACCACCGTGTAGCTTCGGAGCAGGGGGGGCGCTTGACCC
>CAZQIK010000269.1:0-3798 GCA_964593085.1 uncultured Spirochaeta sp. | reverse complement strand
TGGCGCCAAAAAAAAAGTAACCCCCAAAAAGGCCTGGGGCCCCCCCCACACCCCCCCCAAAAAAAACAACCGCCATTTCCTGGTTCCGCCCGCCATTCCCGGTTCCCCGAATTGTGACGGTTGTTTCTCCGCCAGCAAGAACGCATGCAGGCAAGGCGCATGCCTTTGCGCC
Organism: uncultured Spirochaeta sp.; assembly: GCA_964593085.1. GTDB lineage: Bacteria > Spirochaetota > Spirochaetia > DSM-27196 > SLAA01 > SLAA01. The sequence goes on along the minus strand of CAZQIK010000269.1, from coordinate 3,626 downwards.
AGCGACGAGGTCCACCGCGATGGCAGAGTAGAACTTAGCAATTTCGCGTGCTTCACCGGTTATCTGCGAGCTCAAGACCAAGGTGTTATAGCCAAGTTCTTCGGCCTTTACGCGCGCCGCCTCAAGCGCCTGCGAATTGGTACCTATGAGCACGTTGTGTACATAAGTGAATGTTGGGTCTGTGGGTTTGGGTGTGTCAAGCTGGGGATCAGCCTTACACGCCTGCAATAGCCCAGCCACCTTAGGTGGAATTCGGTCCTGTAACTGGTAGCGCAGTACGACATCCCATGCATCTGCTCCGCTGTCAGGATCGGGCACGGTAAGGCCGGAAGCAATGCTCTCCAGGTTATCTCCTACAACATCGGAAAGAATGAGGCTAAGTACCGTAGCTGGCGCCGCATGCGCTGCAAGCCGCCCCCCTTTGATTGCCGAGATGTGTTTGCGAATACAGTTAATCTCCTGGATCGTGGCTCCGCTCGACAACAAGAGAGTAGTTGTCTCCTGCATATCGCTCAGAGTTAAGTTGTGCTCACCTTCACTGTAGGGAAGGGTTAGCAGCGCAGATCCGCCGCCGGATATAAGCACTATGCAAAGGGTTGCTTCATCTGCCTCTGAGGCAATTCGCACCTGCTCTTGGGCTGCTCTGATGCTGTTTTCATCCGGCAACGGGTGCCCTGCCTCAATGGTTCCGATTTTGGACAGTGGAGCGGTGTGCCCGTATTTAACCGAGATCACACCCTCTGAAATTCGGTCACCAAGAACCTGCTCTACCGCGCGAGCCATTTTCGCGGTGGCTTTGCCTGCTCCAAATACGACAATGCGGCGGAAGCTAGCCAGATCAAGCTCGTGCCGTTCATTCTCGGTAGACACAACAAGGTGGTTGTTCTCAATACTCAATGCCTGCTCAATCATCTGCTCCGGGTCCACGCGATCAAGCGCGGCGCGGGCAATTGTTTCTGCGTGGGTTTGATTCATAATGGTAGTATTGTAGCAGCAAAACTGTGGTACGCAAGAGTAGGGTGGAATCATGAGCTGGCCGAGCGCTTTAACCGCGTTTGCGGCCAGCATATACTCCTCACCGACGGTATCGGGCCCCTGGGCGTAGTACCGTCATCCGCCACGTTACTCCAATGAGCCGGGGCGGAACGTCTCAAAGTTAATGATCAAGTTCAAGAGTATTCCTACAATTGCGGCAAGTGCGAGCCCGCCCAGCTGAAAGGTACCGGTTTGGAAATTCGCGCCCCCGAGACCTAAAACCAGCATTGCAGAGGAGATGATAAGCGGCCGTGGGTCGTCCATGTTCACGTTGGCATCAATCATGTTGCGAATACCTATGGAACTAATCATGCCAAAGAGAAGTATCGAAATGCCGCCAATGACCGGGCCAGGTATACCGGCAATGAGCGCGGTGAACTTAGGTACGAGCGACAGTATGATAGCGAAAACGGCGGCAATCTGCATGACAATTGGCGTATGTACCCCGGTAAGAGCCACAGCGCCGGTGTTTTCACTGTAGGTCGTGTTTGCCGGGCCGCCAAGGAGTGCGGAGATCGATGTCGCAATTCCGTCGCCCAACAGGGTGCGAGTCACACCGGGATCTTTGAGGTAGTCCTTTTTCACGACATTGCCGATTGCAATTACATCGCCAAAATGTTCTACAACTGTGACAATTGCAATGGGAACCGTCATGAGAATTGCGGTGGTTGAAAAGCGTGGTAACATAAAGGCTGGCAGTCCGAACCAGCCTGCTTCAGCTATCCCTCCGAAATCGACAATGCCGAGTATCGCCGAAAGCAGGTAGCCAGCAACAAGGGCGACCAGCACCGGCAGTGTCGAGATAAACTTCCAGCCAAACTTCAGCGCTCCGACCTTCACGAACACCGCTACGGCAAAGGTAAAGATTGCAACTGCCCATGCTCCACCCGTCCCAATTGTTTCCAGCACCCAGTCTGGCGAGTTCACTCCAGCAGCATTGTCTATGGCTACCGGAGCAAGAATGAGACCGATGAGAATGATGATAGGTCCGGTCACATGGGCTGGAAGAATCAGCTTGAGCACCTCGTAGGACACGAAGTGAAAGATGAAACCAATGACCAAGTACACAAGGCCTGCAACCATAATACCTCCGGTTGCATAAGCAAGATTACCTCCGGAAGCCGCGCTCACCGCAAGGATTGGAGGAATGAAGGCAAAGGAGCTTCCCAGGAAGACCGGCATCTTGCCTTTGGTCACGAAATGGAAAATTAAGGTACCAAGTCCTGCTGCAAACAAGGTAACCCCGATATCAAGCCCGGTGATGATTGGCACCAAAACCGTGGCACCAAACATTACAAAGGTGTGTTGTAGCCCCAGCACCACGGTTTTGGGCTCAATTTTATTCGCCGTTATATCCGATACATCCGACATAAACCCCTCCTATTTTTTTACCAAGCAATAAGCCCGGCCCAAATTGTCGCACTGTGTACCGGAAAGGCCGTTTGTATCAAGTTGAGCTCAGCGCTAATTGACCAATCCGACTGGAAAAGTTGGGAAAAACACATACACTTTGGTGGTATGAACCAGGTACGCATCAGCAAACTCCCAGTTGCCTCAGCGGTGCTTCTCCTGCTCACCGCGCCTCTGCTGCACTCGCAGACTGATGGGCCTACCGCGCTTCACTGGGCAGCCGGGCGTGGGCATACCGAGATTGTCCGTGTGCTCATTGATAACGGTGCCGAGCTTGAGGCGCTGGACTACCTTGGGCGCACTGCTTTGCACGCCGCCCATCGGCATCCACGTACTGTGCAGGTCTTGGTAGAGGCTGGCGCCGACGTTAATGCACGCGACAGTTTCGGTGCTACACCGTTGCACATGGGAGTCCGTATACCCGAAACAGTCGAGCTGCTGATTAACTTTGGTGCCGAAATCGACTCAACCGACGCACTTGGGCGTTCGCCGCTTGATTTGGCGGTAAGAGGAGGCTCCTCACGGCGAAACCTGCGCGTTGTAAACGCCTTGGTTGCGGCCGGTGCGCGGTAATTTCTTTGGTTAACGGTAGCCGCAGCGCTGATTTTGCGCTACATTCCACACAGCAATGCGAAAACAATACCCATTCTCGGCGGTGGTTGGGCAAGAAGCCCTAAAGACCGCGCTTATTTTATGTGCTATTGACTCCGGCCTTGGTGGCGTTCTCATACAGGGGCATAAAGGCACTGCAAAAACTACCACAGTCCGTGGAATTGGTTCGCTCATTCCCGGAATTAAGGTGCGCTCGGGCTGCCGTTTTAACTGCGATCCGGCGGCCCCGGCGGAGTTGTGTGACGTCTGCACAAACGCCCAAACGGAGGTCGTGACTGCACCGGTTCCGGTGGTGAACCTGCCGCTTAATCTTACCGAAGACCGCTTGGTGGGCAGCATGGATGTGAGCGCGGCTTTGACACGTGCAGAACGGCGCTTTGACCCTGGGTTGCTTGCGGCTGCACACCGCGGAATTCTCTATGTCGATGAAGTAAATCTCCTGTCGGATCACTTAGTCGACATGTTGCTCGACGTTGCCGCATCGGGCGAAAACATTGTAGAGCGTGAGGGAATGTCATATCGGCATCCTGCGGAGTTTGTTCTGGTGGGTACCATGAACCCTGAGGAAG
>CAZQIK010000268.1:0-3801 GCA_964593085.1 uncultured Spirochaeta sp. | reverse complement strand
TCCCGCGTCTGGATCCGGATGTCTTTAACATTCAGGACGACCGGAAGTTCGTGCTGGATCTGCTGCTGGAGAAAAAGGTGCTTCTGGTGCAGGGTAGCGGCTTCAACTGTATCGACACCGATCATTTTCGACTCGTATTCCTTCCGGATGTCACGATACTGCAAGAAACCATGGTGCGCGTTGCTGAGTTCCTGAGCTGGTACAAGCAGTAAGACACATCGCAACGCTCGGCTTGACCGGCGCTTTCGGCGCCGGCTATAATAGCACCAAGAGAATCCCGCCGTAGAAAGGAAATCGCTTCATGAATGTCCGAGTTCGCTATGCACCTTCCCCTACCGGGTTGCAGCACATCGGCGGAATTAGAACCGCCTTGTTTAACTATCTGTTTGCTCGCTCTTTGGGCGGAAAGTTTATCCTGCGCATTGAGGACACCGACCGTGAACGTTTTGACCCGACTGCGCTGCAAGATATCTATGATTCATTCTCGTGGTTAGGGATTCATTGGGACGAGGGGCCTAACCAAGAAGGACCGCACAGCCCGTACTTTCAAAGTGAGCGACAGTCGACCTACGAGGCGGCCGCGCATGCGCTGATTGAGACTGGGCATGCGTATGAGTGTTTCTGTACGGCCGATCGTCTGGAGGCTATGCGTGCAGAGCAGGCGCAGGGCAAAAGTTCGGTTGTCGGTTATGATCGGCGATGTCGAAATCTGAGCAAAGAGGACCGTGAACGGTTGCGCAGTGAGAACCCACATCCGGTTGTGCGCTTTAAGACTCCGCTTGAAGGCGACGCGGTTTTTGAGGACTTGCTTCTGGGGCGAGTTAAGCGCAAGAACAAAGATATTAGTCCCGATCCGGTACTTCTTAAATCCGATCGCTTCCCGACCTATCACTTAGCAAATGTTGTAGACGACCATACTATGGAAATTTCTCATGTACTGAGAGCGCAGGAGTGGTTGCCTTCAACCGCGCTTCATATACTCTTGTACCGGGCTTTTGGTTGGGAGACTCCGATATTTTGTCATCTGCCCATGGTGATGGGGAAGGATGGACAGAAATTGTCCAAGCGCCATGGTGCAACTAGCCTGATTGAGTTTCGGCGTCGGGGATATCTACCGGAGGCGGTAATAAACTACGTTGCTTTACTTGGCTGGGCTTACGACGACTCGCGTGAGTTTTTTACGCTTGACGAGCTTGAGACACTTTTTGACGCACACAAACTCAACAAGGCTCCATCTGTTTTTGATTACACAAAGCTTGATTGGTTCAACGGCAACTACATTCGCGAATGCGATGATACTCGCTTGATCCATCTCATAACACCGTTTTTAGAGGAAGCTGGGATACGTGCTACCGGAGAACAACTGCAGCAAGCGCTCCCGCTCATCAGGGAGCGAATGAAGCGTCTTGAAGAAGCGCCGCAGCTACTTGGATTTCTGTTTGGAGATCCTGCCGAGTATCCTACGGAGGATTTGATTCCGAAGAAGATGGACGCGGCAGCCACTGTTCGGGTGCTTGAGGGAGTGTTGGGACTACTTGAGGGGCTTTCTAGCCGTAGTGACGAGGAGAATGAGGAGCGGTTCCGTGTCCTTGCCGAGCAATTAGAGACCAAACTTGGAAACGTTCTCATGCCGCTACGTGTTGCCGTAACTGGGTCTAAAGTCTCCCCACCGCTCTTTGGGTCTATTAAACTCCTCGGTGAGGACAAGGCGTGCCTGCGAGTTGGAGTAGCGTTACAGAAACTGCAATCAATGCTTGGTTAAGATTGCCGTGGACAAATCGCGAGCTGGCTGGAAATTGAAAATACAAAGAAGAAAGCGAGGAAATAATGGCAGATAATGAAGACACGACTCGACGGGGAACGATGGAAGAAATCGTCGCCTTGTGTAAACGTAGAGGTTTTATATTTCCGTCTTCCGAGATATATGGCGGTCTTTCCTCGGCATGGGATTACGGTCCGCTTGGGGTAGAGCTCAAGAATCGCCTTGAGCGATTCTGGTGGCGAGAAATGACCCAGCTTCATGACGGCATTGTCGGGCTGGATGCCTCCATACTTATGCATCCAAAAGTATGGGAAGCTTCGGGTCACATAGATAGTTTTGCCGATCTTATGGTCGAGGATACCGTCACGAATGAGCGCTTTCGTTGGGATCATTTGAGTGAAGAGCAGCGCGAATCTAAAACGAGCCCAGCCGGGAATCCACTTTCGGAACCGCGTGCCTTTAACCTCATGTTTGATACTCACTTGGGTCCGGTGAAAGACACCGGGTCGGTTGTGTATCTAAGACCGGAGACTGCCCAGGGAATATATGTGAACTTCAAGAACGTGGTGCAAACCTCACGTGTCCGTATTCCCTTTGGCATTGCCCAAGTCGGCAAAGCCTTTCGCAACGAAATTGTGACTAAGAACTTTGTGTTTCGCACGTGTGAGTTTGAGCAAATGGAGATGCAGTATTTCGTGCATCCGAGTGAGGACGAGAAGTGGTTCGAGTTCTGGAAGGAACAACGGATGAGCTATTATTCTAAGCTTGGAGTTCGTCCTGAGCGGCTGCGATTTCAACAGCATGGGCCAGATGAGCTTGCTCACTATGCTAAGGATGCGTATGACATTGAGTTTGAGTTCCCTTTTGGTTGGCGCGAGCTTGAAGGTATTCACAACCGAACCGACTTTGACTTACGTCGGCATTCGGAGTTCTCTGGGAAAGATTTGCGCTATCTCGATGACACGAACAACGAGCGCTACCTGCCTTACATCATTGAAACCTCAGCTGGACTGACTCGAAGTGTGCTCATGGCCATCTCAGACGCTTACCAGGATGAAGAAGTTGGGGAAAACGACCGCCGGGTGGTGCTGAGATTTCATCCGGAAATCGCGCCTATTACAGTGGGGGTGTTCCCCCTGGTAAAGAAAGACGGCCTTTCTGAGCTGGCTCAGGAAATTGAGAGGAAACTCCGGCGCCGCTTTTCAACGTTCTATGATCAGAGTGGTGCAATTGGTAGGCGGTATCGGAGGCAAGACGAGATTGGAACACCCTTTTGTCTTACCATTGACTATGAAACAAAAGAGAATCAAACGGTTACTCTGCGCTTCCGCGACAGTATGGAGCAGGTGCGCGTGCCTGTTGCAGAGCTCACAAGCCGGCTGGAAGAGGCCATTGAAAACTACACGCGAAGCTAGTAGCTAGTAACGTTTACAGGCAAAGCTCATGCGTGAACGAGGGCGGAAAGGACAATGGAACAAGGACTCAAGGCGCTGCAGGAACGGGGCTTTCTGCAGCAATGTACAGATTTAGACGCCGTGAGCGCGTTACTCGCACAAGAACCGACGAGTTTTTACGTTGGATTTGACCCGACCGGCTCCAGCCTGCATGCGGGGCATATGGTGCCGCTCTACGCCATGGTACATCTTGCCCGCGCCGGGCATAGACCAATTGCACTTATAGGTGGCGGCACCGCTCGAATTGGAGATCCGTCCGGCAAGACCGAGATGCGCAGAATGTTGACGGTGGAGCAAATACAGGCAAACGCAGCCTCAATTCGCACTCAGATTGAGACTTTCCTGGCCGGGCAAGGCTGCGAGGCGACGGTAGTAGACAACGCCGACTGGCTGGCCAGTTTGAACTACATCGAGTTCTTACGTGATATCGGCAGACATTTCTCGGTCAACCGAATGCTGTCCTTTGAGACCTATAAGATGCGGCTTGAGACCGGGCTCTCCTTTATTGAGTTCAACTACCAGCTGTTGCAGTCCTACGACTTTCTGATCTTGAACCGTGACTACAACTGCCGTCTTCAAGTAGGC
>CAZQIK010000267.1:0-3806 GCA_964593085.1 uncultured Spirochaeta sp. | reverse complement strand
GCCGACCCGGACCATCTCTTGAATTAACATTGCCGGGTTATGGATCATCTGCAGTGTGTGATTGAGGATTACGTAGTCGTAGCTTCCGGTTGGATAATCCCTGAGCCCCTCCTCAAGGTTGCCCTGAAAAACCGAGAGGCCCTTGCTAATACACTGGAGAATCATCGATTCTTCAATATCGACCCCACGACCCCGTACCTGTTTCTCACGCATGAGGCGCACCAAAAGTTCGCCGTCCCCACACCCAAGGTCAAGAACATTACTGCCGAATTCTACCAGCTCAATAATGCGTTCATAGCTTATGTGAACACGTTGCTCCGGCTGCAGGTGTTGATCAGTCATACTCATACACAGATCCTAAAAACGAGGAGATAAGACGCCCTTGACGCTTAGTTTCCAACAAAAATGAGTCATGCCCATATGGGCTGTTGAGTTCGGTGTACGAAACGTCTTTCTCTGCTTTCATCAGTGCAAAGACAATCTCTTTTGCTTGATAAGGTGGGTAGAGCCAATCGGATGTAAATGAGATCACCAGCACCTTGCCAGCAATTCGGGCCGCTGCACGGTCAAGCCCGCCGTAGCGTTCGCCAAGGTCATAGTAATCCATAGCCTTCGAAAGATAGATGTATGAGTTCGCGTCAAAGCGGTCAACGAACTTATCTCCTTGGTACTCCAGGTAACTCTCCACCTGAAATTGGTCGGCAAAGTCAAAACCGTATTCTGCTCGTTCTTGGAGTTTACGTCCAAACTTCATACCCATCGACTCGTCTGAAAGATACGTTATGTGTCCGACCATGCGTGCAATCGAGAGGCCTTGAGCGGGTAACTTATGTGAGTAGTAGTTGCCGGATTGAAAATGAGGATCGGACATAATTGCATTCCGTCCGACCGCGTTAAATGCAATGCCTTGAGCCGTGAGCCGGGCAGTTGAGGCAAGCACGATGCTGGAGGCTACCATTTCCGGATACGCGACACTCCATTCGAGCGCTTGCATGCCGCCCATCGAACCACCGGCAACCGCTAAAAGCCGTGAAATACCTAAATGTTCGATGAGGCGTTTCTGCACATTAACCATGTCACGAATGGTGATAACCGGGAAAGATAACGCGTAGGGTGTTCCTGTGTGCGGATCTAAGGAGGCGGGGCCGGTTGTCCCCCTGCATCCACCCAAAACGTTCGAGCAAATCACAAAGTACTTGTTGGTGTCGAAGGGCTTTCCCGGGCCAACCATGTCGTTCCACCAGCCTGGATGTCTGCTTTCCGGTGTGTGAAACCCTGCGGCGTGGGCGTCGCCGGTAAACGCATGGAGAATCAAGATGGCGTTGGTGCGTTCCGCATTGAGATTGCCGTACGTTTCATACCGTACATCTATGGGCCCAAATGCACGACCGTTTTCTAAGATAATCGGCTCACGTGGGGGACCAAACGTGAAGGTGTGTTCCTGTACTATGCCGAGCGACTCGGCTACGGAACTGGATTCCGAACTCATGAACCGCATCCTAGTCGTGGTGATACGACGCTGTCAATACTGCACCGCTTGATTGTGGTTCATGCTTCGTGATAGCTTCCACTCCAACGCGTATGATGCTGTTTTTGTTGGTTTCAATACCGCTTTCATATTTTTTTGTTCTCGGGATTTCCGGTCAAAGTGACCAGCCCCGGCAGTTCACACTACTGGCGGTGGTTCGTGGCGCGCTGTGGGCCTTCCCGGCAATTGGTATTCTTGCAATTGTACGGGTTCTTATTGATGCCGGTTATAGCGTAGGAAGTCTCTATCTGGTGTATGGCGTTGGCGAGGTGCTGGCGCCGCTTCTTGTTGCGGCTCTTGGTATCGTTTTACTGGAGCGTCAAGCTTTTGAGATTGACCTTGCTGCCTCACTGAGTACGCTAACTTCGTTCCTCACCGGATATCTAAGCCTGCTCAATGTATTCGAGGTTGTTCGTTATCTTCAGCATTTCGATTCTGCGGTGCTTTTTATCTTTCCGCTGATTCGAATAACACTTCTGGTGAGTTTTCCTCTTCTGTTCCTGCTTGTACTTCGTGAGCAATACAGTATCCGATACATCGCAATTGCGGTCGGAATTGGATTGCTGGCGCTTCTTTCCTGGATACCGACCCTGTATTACTTGAGTTTTCAAGTTCCAGCCGTGCTTCTTGCTTGTGCAGCGCCGGTAGGTGCAGGGCTTATCCTGGTGTACCTGGGAAAACAAAGTTTACCCACGCGACGCTAATTCTTGAGGGGTGCGGTGATTGTGAAGCATCTCATAGTGCAACTGTGCTTGTTGCAACTGCGCTTGGTAGTCGGGCCCATGCTGGCAGGAAGCATATTCGTAGCCCTGTGTATAGTTGCAGTATCAGGTTGTTCCTCAAGGCCACAGGGTGTTGTGCTAATTGATCCGTATCTGGCCGGTGTTCTTTCGGACGCCGAGTTAGCCGATTGGCGACGAGCCGCCTCATCAGAAGATCTCAAACTCGACCTTGTTCATCTGCAACTAGCTGAAGAGGGCGGGGCATTGTTCGACCAGATGCGGTCTGTGTTGGCGTCCGGCAATAATTACCACGTTGCCTTTGTAACCCCGGTGTTGCTTCGAGAGGCAGAACTTCTTGCTGAGTTACGTGAAGATTTCTTTCAAGGAAAAATCGTAGTATTGGGCGTTGGTGCAGATAATCTACCAAGAGGGCTGCGTGGCGTTGCATTTGACCGCTTACCTGCATATCGGGAGCTTGGAGAGCTCTTGGCGGAGAGGTCCGCCTCCGATCGTGACGACAGTATAGATTCAATTCTGTTTTTTGCTCTTGATACGCCGGAAAATCGGAGTGTTGCCGCAGCGCTGGGTTCGGCATTAGAAGACAGAGTTGGGATAAAGAAACTATGGTATGCTACAGAGCCGGACCAAGAGAGAATCCGACGGGACATCGATGAGTGGAAGGCGCCTAATACACTAGCGGTGTTCGCGCTTGGCGCGTCGAGTTCGGTCGCGCTGCAGATAAGCCGCGAGCATGCGTTGCCCTCGGTTTTCGAAGGAAGTGGCTTTGCATACGAGCACGTGATGTATAGCATTGAACTACCATTTGGCGGGCTTCTTCGCGCTGCGGTTCGCGGAGAGCCCGACGTGTCAGCAGTTTTACGTTCGGCATCGCTGCCCAGCGGTCGTTGATTTTGGTCACGTGTGTGGTGATTGCTCACAGCGATACTGTAGTTTTACCGTCTGGTTTCCGAAAATAACAAAAGGGATAGGCCCTGAATGCAAATATCGAAACAAATGCCGCCAATCTTGGTGCTTTTGTCGAGGGGTGTTTGACAAAGGGATAGGGGAGAAATATAATTCACCGTGATGTGGGCCTGCAGCTGCTCACCAGTCTCTCAATTAGTTAAGGAGTAGAGTAATGAAGAGAAGCAGCCTGCTCATTGTGTGTGTGGTTGTGCTCGGAATGCTACTTACTTCCGCTGTTTGGGCTCAACAACGCCCCAGCGCGTATCAAACGATTACGCTGGAGGATTTTGATGACCCGGAAGGCAGCCCTTGGATGGTCAGGGCAAGTAAGTTCATTCGAGAGGATTTCCCGAGCTACCAGCACGTGAGAACGTGGCCGGACGCTTTGTATCGACGTGAACCGGAAGGGATGGAGCTTCGCTCATTGGGTATTCATTCCCAGTTCAACCGACGCGGATACAACTATCTTGAGATTCTTCCGGCGCAAACGGGTGACGACGGCGAATTAGTTCCGCGTATCATCCCGGGATCAGCCGAAGAAAACTTAGAACGCACCGGTATGCGTATTCCTGGCCTCGTTGAAGACCTTA
>CAZQIK010000266.1:0-3826 GCA_964593085.1 uncultured Spirochaeta sp. | reverse complement strand
GTGTACCGAACTAAAACGGATGTCGGCAACTGAGAGCTGACTAGCAGCTGTATCTGCTAGCTGGCGCGGGCCCGCAGTGGCCTCGGCTTCGCGAAGGTCGCGGGCTTCATGCCGGAGGCTCTCGGTTAGGCCCCACACCGCCCACTTGCTTGCCGCGTACACTGCGAGTTGCGATACTCCAAGCATGCCCGAGGCCGAGGAGATATTAACTACGCGTCCAAACCGGCGGCGCTCCATACCGGGAAGCAGGGCGTGGGTAACCGCTATTACGCCGTTGAGGTTGACTGCAACGGTTGTGTTCCAGTCTTCTAGAGAGCCATCAAGAAATCTTCCGCCCCGGACGAATCCGGCGTTATTGATGAGGATATCTACAGGGCCAAGTTTTGCTTCGGTCTCTGCATGGGCGGCCTTAATATCGGAGGTCCGAGTTACGTCACAGGTGCAACCAAGCACGCGCGCAGCCTCCGGATGCAGTTCCCGCAGCCTCGCCACAGCCATCTCAACCGCCGCGGTGTTCAGATCCCACACTGCAACCGAACAACCCTGCTCGAGTAGCCTATGCGCGGTCGCAAAACCGATGCCACCGGCACCACCGGTGACAACCGATACTCTGTCTCGCAACACTGTAGGGCGTGGCATGTAGCACCTCTTGGAACAGGTTCATAATAAACGCGGTTGTTGAGTTGAGCAACCTGAACACCTGCTTCTTAATGCGTTACACTACCGACATAACACGTGCATGCGTGGATACCGCGCAGGCCGCCACGGCTGTTGTGGCTGGCAAGATCGCGCAGGCCGCACCGGCCGCCACGACCGGCACGGCTGCCACGGCCAGCACGCAAAAAGCAAAGCTCGCGGCGAGCACTTTTGAAGGAATAAGGCATGGCTCCACTGAAACTCCTCCACACCGCCGACTGGCACATTGGGCGGACGCTGTACGGCAGAAAGCGCTACGGGGAGTTCGAGGCTTTCCTGAACTGGCTTGCCGACACAATTCAGCACAAAGGGATTGATGTCGTGCTCATGGCGGGCGACGTGTTTGACACCAGTGCTCCAAGCAATCGCGCCCAGGAACTCTACTACCGATTCTTGTGCCGGGTCGCCGCCTCAGCCTGCCGGCATGTGGTTGTCATTGCCGGAAACCATGACTCACCCACCTTTCTCAACGCTCCTAAGGAGCTGCTCAAGGCACTGCATGTTCATGTAGTTGGCGGTGCGTCCGAGGATCCCAAAGACGAGGTGCTGTTGCTCCGTGATGAGGGAAATGCCCCGGAGCTCATTGTCTGCGCAGTGCCGTATCTTCGAGATCGGGACATTCGTGTGGCCGAAGCCGGTGAGAGTATAGCGGATAAAGAGCAAAAACTGATTGATGGTATACGGAATCATTACGCGGCGGTTGGTGCCTGCGCGGAAGCTAAGCGCAAGGAGCTTGGGGTCGATATACCCATTGTCGGCATGGGCCACCTCTTTACGGCCGGGGGCCAAACCGTTGAGGGTGACGGCGTCCGAGAACTGTACGTAGGTTCCTTGGCGCACGTGACGGCCGCTATCTTCCCGGCCTGCTTTGAATATCTGGCGTTGGGGCACCTGCATGTTCCGCAGAAGGTGGGTGGGCTGCAGAGCATTCGCTACAGCGGCTCGCCTGTTCCTATGGGCTTTGGCGAGGCGCGGCAGCAGAAGAGTGTCTGCCTGCTTTCCCTTGATTCGAGTGAGCCTACCGCAGCTTGCGTCGAACTGCTTGAGATACCGGTGTTTCAAACACTTGAGCGGATAACGGGTAGCTGGGACGATATCGCTAGACGCCTCTTTGAGCTCTCGGCGTCAGGTTCCGAGGCCTGGCTGGAGATCGTGTATGAAGGCAGTGAGATCATGAGCGACCTTCGTGAGCGTATTGAGTCTGCGTTGTCGGGTACGCGAATAGAGGTCCTGCGCGTAAAGAATGCGCGCATTGTAGATCGCGTACTTGGGCACATGCATGACGAGGAATGCCTTGAAGAGCTGAAGGTGGATGATGTTTTCGAACGCTGCCTTGCTTTGCATGAAGTGCCGGATGCGCAACGGCCGGAGTTACTGCGCGCCTACCAAGAGACACTGACCCTTGTCTATGAACATGACGAGCGTGCCGAATGAAGCCGACAATTGGCCGTAGCGGAGGCGCTGAGTGAGAATACTTGAGCTGCGTTTTAAGAACCTCAACTCGCTTGTCGGTGAATGGGAGATCGACCTGCGGCATCCGGCCTACAGCGCGGACGGAATCTTTGCTATCACCGGTCCGACCGGTTCAGGAAAGACGACCATTCTAGACGCGGTCTGCCTTGCTTTGTACGGGCGCACACCGCGACTTCAGAAGGTTACCAAAAGCGGCAACGAGATCATGTCGCGTCATACAGGCGAGTGCTTTGCGGAGGTGGTATTTGAGACAAAAGCCGGTCGCTATCGCTGCCACTGGAGCCAACATCGCTCCAGAAGAAAACCAGATGGTGAGCTTCAGCCACCAAAGCACGAGATTGCTCATGCAGACTCCGGTGAGGTCCTTGAATCTAAGCTCAAAGGGGTTGCCGACCAAATTGAAGCGGCTACCGGCATGGACTTTGAGCGATTCACTCGCTCCATGCTTCTTGCGCAAGGCGGCTTTGCCGTGTTTCTTCAGGCGGCTGCCGATGAACGCGCGCCACTCCTTGAGCAAATCACTGGTACTGAAATCTACAGCCGGATATCGATACGTGTTCACGAGCGCCGCAAAGAGGAACAGGACACGCTAAAGAGCCTGCAGGCCGAGACCGCCGGCATCGTCATGCTGGATCCGGAGCAGGAGCAAGATCTGCAGCGGAAACTCGGGGCCCAGGTAGCAGATGAACGCGACCTTGCCAAGGCGCTTACCGAAACAGAGAAAACTATAGGACGCTTGCGTTCCATTGACGCGCTGCACAATGAGATTGCTAGCCTGGTAGAGGAAGAGCAGCAGCTACAGCTGGAGTTCGACGCTTTTCGGCCGCACCGTGAGAGGCTAAGCCGGGCTGAGGTGGCGATGTCGCTGGATGGTGAGTACGCGACGCTCAAGGCTACGCGGAGGCAGCAAGCCGAGGACAGAAGCGCCGTGCAAAACGAGGAAGCGGGGCTTCCAGAGCTGGAGAGCAAGACCAACCTGCAGGCCGCTACGCTTGAGGCCGCCGAGGAGCGTACGGCACGCGCTAAGGCAGAGCACCATGCAGCCACGCCGAAACTGCGGACACTCCGCACGCTTGATCAGAAGCTTCAAGACCAGACTGCGTCCATACGAGAGTTTGAAGAAAGCTGTGCTAAGGTTGCCGCCACGATAGAAGCGCAGAAACTTGACCGTGAACAGGAGCAGGAAAGACGCACCATTGCAGTCCAGGAGCTCGAGGCTGTTCAGGGCTATCTTGATGCACATGCTCAGGACGCATGGTTGGTAGAAGGACTAACCGGGGTTGAAGAGCAACTTGCCGGACTGCTCGCCAGGCAGGAAGAGCTTGCGCAGAAAGAGGGTGCCGAGTTGCAGGCTCAGGATGAGCTTGCTCGGGCTCAGCAGGCTCGTGATGCCTGCGTACAGGAAGCTGACCTACGCGCAGGTGAGCTGCAAGCGGCAACAATACGCCTGCAGCAAGAAAAGGACGCCCTCAACCGGCTCTTAGGTGGCCGACTGCTGCGTGAGTATCGCACCGAGAGAGATACCTTGCTGCGGGAACAGGCCTTTCACACGCGCATTGCGGAGTTGGAGGAGCACCGCGATAGGCTCGAGGATGGAAAGCCCTGCCCCCTCTGTGGTGCTACCGAGCACCCTTTTGCCGAAGGGAACGTGCCCGGG
>CAZQIK010000265.1:0-3828 GCA_964593085.1 uncultured Spirochaeta sp. | reverse complement strand
GCTACTTTCCGCGCCTGTTAACCTGGGCAGTGTTAGGCGACCGGAGAACTGACAAGAACCTGGTTTTTGCTAATATGCATTTGGACAACGGCCCTAAGCAGGCTCGCGTAGAACAAGCAAAGGTAGCTGGACGTGAGTTAAACGCAGCCCGTCCACAAGATGTGCCAGTCATTATTGCCGGTGACTTTAACGCCCCACCCGACGGTGAGGTGCGCCAAGTTTTTCTGGAATACATCCCACAGCTCGTAGATCCCTGGACCAGACTGGGAAAGGAAGAAGAAGCCTCATTTCACGGGTTTGGCCGGCACCTAAATGACGATATTGCCCGCATTGACTGGATACTTTTAGACAAGCGCCTAAGTTGCCACAACATTCATCTAGATAAAAGTTCCTGCGGCACCCTCACACCATCGGATCACTACCCGGTAGTCTGCGACTTTGACTTACCCTCGACGCCATGAAGCGGCTACTGCACCGCAATCACAAGGAATTTGCTACACCCTGTTGACACTCACCGCTCCACTCTGGTATCTTCTAATTATCGGCGCAGGGTAGAGCAGTTGGCAGCTCGTCGGGCTCATAACCCGGAGGTCGCAGGTTCGAGTCCTGTCCCTGCTATCAAGCCCCCCGAATCACTTCTGTGGTTCGGGGGGCTTTTTGCGTTGTAACCAGGACTTGAAACAAAAGAACGCCGAGCACATGCGAGCGCAAACCGGCAGGATGCCGGTTTAACGGTGCCTACCGGCTGCTGGATGCCACACGAAGTGGCCGACGGAAGCCGAGTCCTGCCCGGAACAGCATTCTTTGCAGAAACTTTCCAGTTGAACAATCAGCAGGAACAAAAAGCCTGTAGTAGTAGGCGGAGGTAAGAGAATGAAAATACCTACACATCATGCGAGTAGCTTTCCACTGTCCACGGATCATTCGTCCGCGCTCCTGTGTCATGAACCCGACGGCGCGTACTCTGCGGGAGACACGTCCCTCGAAGCTGAGCTCATTCCGCTCACCTCAGACATGGTGTTCAAAGCCGTGTTTGGCTCTCCCGGCAGCGAGGACGTTTTGGCCTCGCTGCTCAGCGCCGTGCGACAAGACTACGGCTTTCCAGAGGTAAGTGAGCTCGAGATCACCAACCCCTTCAACCTGCAGACCTTTCGCTCAGACAAACTCTCGGTGGTGGACGCCCGTGCGCGTGACCGGAGTAATACGCTGTTTAATATTGAGGTTCAGAGTTACCGGCAGACTGCCCTGCGCCCAGGCATTCTCTATTACTGGGCCCGTTCCTACTCAGCCGGGGTGAGTGAAGGCGAGCCCTATGCGGTGCTGCGCCCAGTGATCGGCGTGGCCTTTGTGGATTTCCCCATCTTTTGGGGAAAGCTGCCACCGCACAGCTGTTTTGAGCTACGTGAGCGGACATCGCCTGAGTTTGTGTACAACGACCACTTGGCGCTGCACCTACTTGAGCTTCCAGGCTTTGGGCCTGGAGTCCGGGGGTCCCGCACCGCCACTAGTGCGGACAAACCGCAGTTTCCCTCGACACCCTTAGAGCGCTGGGTGTACTTTATACGTAGCGCAGGCGTGGAGGATGAGGTTATCAAAAAGATCAAAGAACAAGAACCCATGATTGCACGAGCGGATGAGAAGTACCGAAACTTCTTAAGTGACGAAGACTCCTTTTTTGCAAGCCTGGAGCATGAACGATGGGTGCGAGACCGTGCGAAGATGATACTCGACGGTGAAGAACGCGGACGTGCCGAAGGGATAGAGCAAGGTCTTGAGCATGCGGCAACCGAGATGCTCGCAAAAGGCATGGACGAACAGCTTATTGTAGAGATTACCGGCCTCAGCTCCGCAGCGCTTGCGGAATTGAGAACAAAGCTGTGAGCAAACACTCGCTGCCTGAACAGCAATCGCCTGAACCACGATCGGCTGAACCACGATCGGCTGAACAGCGACTTAACAGCGACTGAAGCCTGTCCAAGTCTGCCTCATGGAACAGTCGGCCGGAATCCGGACGGCCCGGCGTACATCACCTGCGGCCTCCGGAGTACTAGCCGGTAAATGCAAGAGTTGCCGCTGGGAGAGCGCCCTCTTCAGCAGCCTTGGTGCGACAATTGCCTTACATCAAATCCCGAATTGCGCGTCCCAGCAACAATCCAAAGAGTTCCATATCTGCTGTGTTTCCAGAAATGTTCTTGTTTGTGCGGCTCTTGCCGAGATTCGTAGTTTGCGAGTTATGGTGCGGAGTTCTTCATCTCCCTCCAGCGACAACTGCTGAACTGCAATGGCTCCAGGGTAGCCCCCATTCACTATTTTTTGAAGTTCCGTTATGCAGCAGAGCAAAATTGAGCTTGAACAGTACCTCAAGGCGGGGCATAGTAGGGCTAATCATAGGCCGGTAAACAGTTGGCTGCACGGAGACGACTATGTCCGATATCCTGGAAAAAATCCTCTTTCTCCAAGGGGTAGATATCTTCAGCAACCTCACCGTAGACGAGCTTCGGATGATTGCTGGGATTACCGAACGCGAGGATTACAGCGACAACGAGTACCTCTTCCGACAGGGAGACCCCGGAAACTATGCCTACATCATGGTTTCAGGAAAGGTGGAGTTGTTCTTTGAGAATGCCGGAAGAGAACTGCAACCGTTCATGACTGTGGGTGAGGGGGCATGCTTTGGCGAGATGGCGCTGCTTGATGGTGAGCCTCGCTCGGCCGGAGCCCGCACGCTAACCGAGAGTGTCATCTCAAAGATTTCTCGTAACGACTTTATTCAAACTATTACCCGACATCCGGCCATTGCGTTAGGAATTATCGCGCAACTATCCTACCGGTTGAGGATAACGAATACCAAAACAAACACGCTTACAAACTTTGTTGAATCGTTCCGAGACCTGTATAGAGAAAGCTCCCAGATACTTGGAGATGACAAATGAACCCCCGGTCTCTGCTCAGAACGGCGGTTCTCAACATTGCGGCGCTCCGAGTATGGGTGTCCGGTGTGCTGCAGATTCATCGAGGTGAAGAGATCCGCGCAATTGCGTTCTTTCTGCTTCACTTTGTGCTTTCGGTGGTCATAGGAATGATCAGCACCGTGGTTGACCCGCTTATCGTACAGGGTGGCACCTCCTCGGAATCTATCATTCTCTACTCGGTCGCGGCCTTGGTTTTGCTTGCTCTTGGTCTTCTCTATGCGGGAATCACCGACCGTATAGATAAGCGGCGTCTCTTCGGCTACTCACTGATGGCATCGAGCGGATTCTGTTTTTTCATTGGCCTGCTGCTATTGTTCCATGACTACGTTCTTGATTTACCGCCTTTTGTGTACACGCTCTTTGTATGGCTCTTTGTATCACTGTTTGTCTGGCGCTTTGTCATGGGTATTGTACTGCTGCTCATCTTCTGGGATCTGGCGCCTTTTTATTTCAATGGTCGGCAAGGAAAGCGAATATTTCCCCTGCTGGCAACCGGGGGTGCGGTGGGCTACTCTAGTGGTGCTTTGCTGGTTGTACCTCTGAGCTATTTCCTCCCACTCAGTCTGCGATTCTTTGTTATTGCATTCGTTACCCTACTTGGTTTTTTCTTGTTGCAGTACATACGTGGCCGTTACTTGCTGCTTGACTCTCCCCGATATCGTCATAGCTCGGTGCGTGCAGAGATACAAGAGGGGGTTCATTCACTGTTGGCCAACGGCTTTCTGCGTGCTGTTGCATGGAATACCTTTATTTTTGGCATGGTGGCCGGTCTGATTATTCTGAGCTACAACTCAATAGTTGGTGAACGCATCCAAGCCGGTACTGCAACGGCGGGTGTTATGGGCGTTCAAAGGGC
>CAZQIK010000264.1:0-3831 GCA_964593085.1 uncultured Spirochaeta sp. | reverse complement strand
GACCTGATTGGTGACCGTTGGCTATAGAAGATTTGGGATGAGCGATCGCGGCGGGTTTCCTGAGCCTTTACAAGCTGCATATCTATATCACGAGGATTTTGAATGGCTTCTTCAATTGCGTTGCGAGTGATCTCATGGAAAACCATGCGTTTGACCGGAACCTTAGGTTTGAGCAGCTGTACTAAATGCCAGGAAATGCTCTCACCTTCGCGGTCTTCATCTGTTGCGAGGTACACTGAACCGGCTTCCTTCATTTTGCGACGAAGCTCGGTTATGATTTTTGATTTGCCTTTTGGCGTGATATACAGGGGTTTGAATTCGTCCTCTACATTAATACCCAGGCGAGACCAGTCCTCACCTTTTACACTCTTGGGGACGTCGGAGGCGCTCTGTGGGAGATCGCGCACGTGGCCGATACTGGCTTCAACCTCGAAGTTCTTGGGGAGGTAGCGGCGAATGGTGCGCGCCTTGGTTGGTGACTCAACAATAACTAGTACTTTGTCGTTCATAGCATTCCGGAACGCATTGTGCTGAGAGCTTAGATTGATGTCAAGTGCGAAATCTGCTACCATTTTCGGAAACCGCGCAAAGAGGAGCTTTGAATCATGTCACCTGAAGCAAGCGGCGCGGCCGCACTACGTGCAGTCGAGTTGGAAAAAACATTTAACCCTCGCGAGTTCGAGGATCGGATATACGCTCTCTGGACCGAAGGCAAGTACTTCTCTCCCTCTGAATCCACAGGAACAAGCGAAGGACCGGATGGTGAGCGTCCTTTTGTCATTGTCATTCCTCCACCGAACGTGACAGGTGTGTTGCACCTGGGGCACGGACTGAACAACTCAATTCAAGATATTCTTGTCCGTTACTACCGGATGAAGGGCGTTCCAACTCTTTGGGTGCCGGGTACCGATCATGCTGGAATTGCTACGCAGAACGTAGTTGAACGCAAACTTCGCGCCGAAGGTAAGTCCCGTGAGCAAATGGGGCGTGAAGCATTTGTTGAGGAGACCGAGAAGGTTTCCGAGGACCATAAGTCCACTATTCGCCGGCAGTTGCAAAAAATTGGTGCCTCATGTGATTGGAGTCGTGAGCGTTTTACCTTGGATGACGGTTTGTCCCGGGCGGTGCGCGAGGCCTTTGTCGGACTTTACGAGCGTGGGCTCATTTACCGCGGCAGTTACCTGGTAAACTGGTGCACCTCATGCGGCACCGCAATTTCGGACGACGAAGTCGAGCACAAAGAAATAAACGGCGCAATCTACCACTATAGTTACCCACTGAGCGACGGCTCCGGCAGTATTGTTGTGGCAACGACCCGTCCCGAGACTATGCTTGGGGATACAGCGGTAGCTGTACATCCTGAGGATGAACGATATTTGCATTTGGTTGGTAAGGAAGTAGATCTGCCGCTAACCGGGCGACGTATTCCAATTGTCGCAGACACCTATGTAGACCGCGAGTTTGGCTCTGGTGCGGTTAAGGTGACACCGGCTCACGATATCAATGACCGCGAGATTGGGCTGCGTCATGACCTGGAAGTGATCAATATTCTGAATCCTGACGGCAGTCTAGCCGACACCGTTCCGGAACGTTACCGCGGTAAGACCGTGAAGGAAGCGCGCCGTCTTGTGGTGGAAGACCTCAAAGAAGCCGGAGTTTACCTCCGCGACGAGCATCACACCCATCAAGTGGGCCACTGTTATCGCTGTAACACCGCGGTTGAACCGTACATGTCCGAGCAGTGGTTTGTTAGAATGCGTCCCCTTGCCGATAAGGCCCTGGTCGCAGCAGAGAAGGGCGAGATTGAGTTTTTCCCCGGCCGCTGGGTAAACACCTACAGCCACTGGATGCGCGAGATCCGAGACTGGTGCATTTCCCGTCAGTTGTGGTGGGGGCACCGTATCCCGGTCTGGTACTGTAGCGACTGCGGCAAGATGACGGTGAAGCGGGAAGACCCGACCGAGTGCGAACATTGCGGTGGGGTAAACATTCGGCAAGATGAAGATGTGCTTGACACCTGGTTCTCTTCAGGGTTGTGGCCTTTCTCAACCTTAGGCTGGCCTGACAAGACACCGGATCTAGACCGTTTCTTTCCAACAACTACCTTGGTTACCGGCTACGATATTATCTTCTTCTGGATTGCGCGCATGGTCATGATGAGCCTGGAGTTCATGGGACAGGTCCCGTTCCGTGATATCTATGTTACCAGTCTCGTTCGTGATAAGCACGGACGCAAAATGTCAAAATCGCTTGGCAATGGAATTGACCCGCTTGAAGTTGTGGATGAATACGGCGCCGATGCGTTGAAGTTTACCTTGGCCTTCCTTTCGGCGCAGGGGCAAGATATTCCGCTGGATAAGAACACCTTTGCCATTGGTTCAAAGTTTGCCAACAAAATATGGAACGCGACCCGATACCTGTTGATGAATCTTGAAGGGCGACGCTTGCTATCGCTGTCCGATATAGAACTCCGGCCGCTGGATCGTTGGATCTATCACCGTTTGAACGAAGCTGCCGGAGCAATGGCGGCCTCGATGAAGAGTTACCGCTTCAACGACGCCGCGCATGCCGTGTACGAGTTTTTCTGGAACGATTTTTGCGACTGGTATATCGAGGCATCCAAGCTCTCACTCTATTCCGAGGACGAGAACGAACGTGATCGAGCGGTCTCGCTGCTCATGTGTTTGCTGGAAGAGTCGCTGCGGCTCATGCATCCTCTATTGCCCTTTGTAACCGAAGAGATTTACCAAAAGTTGCCCGTCATACCGGATAGTCACGGCTCTGCAGCGCTCATTGCCGCTCCGTATCCGTGCCCGGAAGCTGAACGGGAAGATGCGGCGACTGCAGCACTTTTCGGTGCAGTTCAAGAGCTCGTTACGCTGGTGCGAACCCTCCGTAGTGAGTTTACCGTGCCGCCGCAGAACCGGGTTGTGCTGGAGGTGCGCTGCGACTCGGGCCTTGCTGCTACCTCATTTTTTAAGGACCACAAGGCACTTATTGGAAGCCTTGTTGGGGCCTCCGAGCTACGTGTAGTGGACCGCGTGGGCGATACCGCAGCGGTAGAGGGTGCCGCCGGGAAGGGCAATTCGAACCGACCCAGCACTGCGGTTGCCACGGTCGGCACCGGATTCGAAGCCTGGGTAGATTTAAAAGATGCGGTCGATGTTGTTGCGGTTACGCAACGAATGCAAAAAGAGCTTGAAAAACAACGGGCGCTATTTGAGCGAACAGATAAAAAACTCTTAAGCTCTGGCTTTATGGAAAAGGCCGACCCGGCCGTGGTGGAAAAAGAACGTGAAAAGCACGGCGAGTTGGCCCGGAAAATTGAGAAGATGGAGGGGAATCTCGCTTCTCTAAAGGAATGAATATGAAGGTCTACCAGTCGAGTTCTAATCTCAGCGGAACGCCACGCGTACTGCTCCTCATTGGAGTTGTAATGAGCGCGGGTTTTCTTCTGTCCGGATGTGCGGCACTGAGTTCCGGTACTAAAAGCCCCGAGCCTACTGGTCACAACGACGTGCGTAGCAATGCCAATACGGCTCCTCGAAGTTCCAATGCTTCTCCGCGACCGTCTAATACGGCTCCGCGAGGTTCGAACCGGTATGAGCCACAGCCAGTGAGCCCATTACGCACGCTTCACGAACAAGCAGTGTTTTATTTGGCATATAACGTGGCTTTTTATGCTGGCGGGTTCTGGACGGAGGATCATGACTTTGAGGAGTCGGAAGGAATCCGATGGAGTATAGAAGCTCGTGATGCATCTGGCAGCTACCGTATTGAGGCCGTACGGGCTCTGCTGCACTGGAACGATGACGGGAGTAGCTGGTGGTA
>CAZQIK010000263.1:0-3832 GCA_964593085.1 uncultured Spirochaeta sp. | reverse complement strand
GGTAGGAGCAGTAAGGGTTGCGACGTCCAATCAAAATCCGACTCGGCGGTACCTGGATGCTGTATGAACGGAAGCTCTTTTCTTTCCAGCTTCCTTCACGGAGCATAGCAGGAGTGAGCGTTCCAACTTCCTCACCACTGAGTCCCGCCGCCTCTACTGCGGCCCGTAGAGACATTCCGTTCTCGGTGAGTTTGTACTCAACAATTTCGCTTTCTACTACTCGAAACGCAGCACCTGAAGAGCCGCGCTTTTTGCTGATCTCACCAATCAGTCGGCGCTCGTCTTCGGCCAGCTCTTTCTCCTCAAGCAGACCTTGAGGCATGGAAACTGCCCGACGGAGAAAGGCGCGCACCGTATCGATGTCTGCTTGAGCAGCTGGAGGTCCGGGGGGAGCCGTATAGCTCACCTGCTTTTCTCCGTCCATACCAAGGATCCCAAATTTGGAGAGTTTCCCGAAAGCGGAACCGACATCCTTATTAGGTAGCCCGGTCAATTCAGCGATACGCGGCAGAGGCAGAGGGCCATGCTGACGCGCAGTAGCCTGTACTCGCTCTTCAGGTGTACCATGCTCTGCATAGTCACGGCCAAGTTCGGTAATCTCGTATCGAGTAAGTACTCGCCGGTTATGCTCCTGCAATGAGTCGCGTGCGGCAAGCCAACTGAGGGCTTGATTACTCTGACCTACATTGAGTCCTAAATCTGCTTGAAGGACCGCTGCACTTAGTACATCACCGACGTCGTATCGACGTAGTACCGTCACCTCAAGTGGGTGGAGACTCTTGATATCTTCGTCTGTTCGCATGATTTGCTGGCTCCCAGATGTTGTGTGCAGAAAAAACTGGAGGATATGGGAGTCGAACCCACGACCTATTGATTGCGAACCAATCGCTCTACCAACTGAGCTAATCCCCCAAGAAAAGCCGGAACCGGCTTGTCACCTTTGTGTCACCTTCTTATTACAACAAAGTGTACACCTTTGGTTTATGTTTGAAAAGAGTGACCCAACTGTTGTACACTTTGAGGAGTGAAGAAACCAATGTTTTCAACGATATCAAAAACCAAAACTGAGGCATTGGTGCTACTCGGCGCAGTCTTGATGCTCGGTATCTCGGGCTGCAGCTCCTCACCGGAAACCGCCCCGACTACCCAAAACGAAGATCCTGAAATTAGCATTGAACGTCGTGAACCCTTGGGTTACACAGCACCGGAACTACCTGAGCCATTTATTCGTGTGGTTGATCTGGCACGTCTCCGAGTTGGAATGACCAGATCCGAAGTACTCGCACTCTTCCCCGACCCCAAACAGATACGAACAACCCGTGCCGAAACAGAGTTCTGGGCCTATAGCTTTGCTGAACTTCAGTTTCGGAACGGCAGATTGGAGAACTGGTTTAATATTCGCTAGCGACTCGGTAGCGTCCAAATCTATAGTTTGATTTCCATTTTTTCGCGAGCTACATCCAACTCCAAACCTGACTTATCTTTGATCATCCCGCGGTACTTTCCAAGCAAAGATTCCAACTCCTGGTCGTTCCGTAGGGGATCATGATGAAAGAACACGAGCTTTTTCACCCGTCCCTTATGTGCCGAGTTAACCGCAACCTCAAAAGGCGTGTGACCCCAGCCGATCTTCCCCTCCAAATACTCCTTTAAGGTGTACTGAGTATCGTGAATAAGCAGATCCGCATCGCGAAAAAACTGTATCAGTTTGTGGTTTTCTTCATCGGCTGCCAACTGTCCCTCGGCGGCTGCCGATGCGTCATAGTCGGGGGATTCCGGATCGGTAGGAAACACATTGCGGAAGGGCTCGTTGTCGTACGCAGTGCAGACCACTCTGCCCTCAAACTCGAACCGAAATCCAAGGCACAGAACCGGATGATTCAAGAACTTAGTAGTAACCTTGAGTCCACCGTCGAACTCGAGGGTTTCTTCACGCAGTTCGTGATATGATATGTCGGCAGCAAGTTCACTTTGCCTTACCGGGAAATGGCGGTAACTGAGTTGATTACCAATGATCTGCTCAATGCTTTCGTTCTCGTAGGTAATTGGGCCATACACCTCAAGCTTGCTACCCGGGATGAAAATCGGGGTAAAGAAGGGAAAGCCCATAATGTGGTCCCAGTGGGTATGGGTAAGGAAAATCCGCGCCTGAATAGGCCCATGCTTAAGGTCGTTCGAAACAAGATGGTCGCCGAGCTTTTTGATGCCGGTGCCAGCATCTACAATAATAAGCGGTTGGTCTTCACGAAAGCGAATAGCAATACAGGAGGTGTTTCCACCCACCTCCACCGTCTCGGGGCCAGGAGTGGGGATAGATCCACGAACACCCCAAAAACGAACGGTCATCGGTATAATCCATGCTTCATACGGTGCCCTTGGTTACGCGCAAGAAAACCTCTGCCTTGGAGATCTGTTCCGCAATGGAGTCTTCAATCTCGTCTAGATAGTCGGCCGTAATTCCCAACTTGTGATAGACCTCGTTGGGCAGTGTCTCGGGGTAGCGATCACCAGCATAGCCAAGACCCGCTATGTTGACGAAGTAGTTTGCCGTAGCCACAACATACACCAGTCGCGTGTGTACCCCGTTATACCCAAGTGGATTATGATGCCACACAATAGCGTCGATGAGATTCTCGGTGATGCTCCAGTTGCGCGCTATGAGTTCTCCTACCTGAAGATGGTCCATGCCCAGCCCGTCTTTTTCAGTCTGGTAAAGCGGCTTACGCCCTCGGTCTGCAAGCATCATTGATTCAATGTACGCTTCGGCGGCAACGCTGTTTAAAGGAATTTTACCGATATCGTGCAAAAGCCCGGCAATGAAATACTCCTCAACAGCGTCGGGCGGCCCCCAATTTTTTTGAAAAATATTTTTCCCCGCCGCACCAACTCCAAGACAATGCCTCCAATATCCCTGCATCTCCAACGCATCAAAATGCTCAGCTTTTCCCAGGTTATCCAGCACGGCCGCACTCAGCGCCAAGTTCTTGACCGTGTTAACCCCAAGCATGATGATGGCGCGGACAAGAGTAGTGACCCGCGTTGACAGACCATAATACGCGGAGTTCACAAGCCGCAACACTCGAGCCGTCAAGACAGGATCCATGCTCACAACTTTGTTCAAATCAACCGGTGAGGTTCCCTGCTTATTGGCTATTTCTACAACTTTTCCAACCGTGACCGGCAAGGCTGGCATTTTGGCAATACTTTCATTAATGCGACGCTCAAACACGGCATTATCCATCAGTATTCTCCCGACGCGCACGCAGTTTTTCAAGCACTCGGTTCACACCCGTTGTCATTCCAGTAGCCAGTTCGCGATCAGGATGTGCTCCAGTCATCTCGCGCAGATATGCAAAAGTATTACCTACGTTCTCCCTGGTTAAACTGGGACCTGACCCTTTTACGCTATCGCTGCTTTCAGGCCGGTCCTTACTCGCATGCTTGAGAAGGCCTGGGCGCCCCTTGAGACGTCGCATGAGGGCCTCTGTGCGTGCCCGAGCCTCGCCTAAATAGAACTCGCGATACTTTTCGGCAGGAAGCGTTCTCGCAAGACCCATCAAATACTCAAACAATTTTGCCTTGGACTCCCCATTCTTTTTCTTAGGAGGTCGTGGGGACGGACGGCGCCTGTGAGCAGGGCCCTGTGCGGGGTACCCGGCGCCGTATTCAGAAACTGGTACCGAACCGCCCCGGGCGTCGTCCTCGTCGTCCTCGTCGTCCTCGTCGTCTTCGTCGTCTTCGGCGGCGTCCTCGGCATCCTCGTCGACTTCGGCCGCGTCCTCGGCATCCTCTACCTCATCCGCGAGATCAAGTTCCGATACGTCGTCCTCCG
>CAZQIK010000262.1:0-3832 GCA_964593085.1 uncultured Spirochaeta sp. | reverse complement strand
AGGACGGGGTCTACGAATCCGCAATGCATGAGGTCAACGCCTTCTTGGGCGAGCAGCCGCCCTTTGGTCCGGACGAGGAAACCTTGATCGACATGCTTCGGGCACCGGCGCGCGAGTTCCCAGACTCCTTGGAGGATCAGCTTGCCTATATCCGCCGCAAGTGGGGCTCGGTGCTTGGGCGCTTTCTGTTTAGACTGTTGCGTAGTCTTGACGTTATGCATGAAGAGCAACGAATGCGCGGGTTTTCTCCGGGTACGATGACGCCCTACGACTATCATGGATCCGGGACGGCCGAGGAGGTCGAGCGCTTTAGTCCGGACAAAGACTGGATGCCGAGCGTCGTGCTGCTTGCCAAGAGTACCCTTGTTTGGTTGGATCAACTTTCTCGTAGTTACGATCGGGAAGTCAGGACTCTGGATCAGGTTCCGAATGAAGAACTCGATGTCCTTGCATCCCGCGGGTTTACCGGGATTTGGCTTATCGGGCTGTGGGAAAGAAGTCAGGCATCCAAAAAAGTGAAGCAAATGTGTGGCAACCCGGAAGCAGAGGCCTCAGCCTACTCTTTGTGGAACTACGAGATTGCTAACGAGCTAGGCGGTTGGGAAGCACTTACCGACCTCCGTATCCGTTGTGAACGTCGGGGAATGCGCCTTGCAAGTGATATGGTGCCGAATCATACAGGCATTGACTCAGACTGGGTTCACAAACACCCGGACTGGTTTGTCCAGCTGGATCATCCTCCGTTCCCAAGTTACAGCTTCAATGGAGAGAATCTCTCAAGTCAGTCAAGTGTGGGAATTTATCTTGAGGATCATTACTACGATCGTACCGATGCATCTGTAGTCTTTAAACGTGTTGACTTTAATGGAGGCAAGGAGCGCTATATATACCATGGTAACGACGGAACGCACATGCCATGGAATGATACGGCTCAGCTTAACTTTCTGAATGCTGAGGTGCGCGAATCAGTCATCCAAACCGTGCTCCATGTTGCACGCAATTTCTCAATTATTCGGTTCGATGCAGCTATGACTCTAGCAAAACGCCATTTTCAACGGCTTTGGTATCCGCAGCCGGGAAGTGGCGGTGATATTCCTACTCGTGCCGAGTATGGTCTGACTGCGGAACAGTTTGATGAAGCAATGCCGGAAGAGTTCTGGCGTGAAGTTGTGGACCGGGTCGCGGCCGAGGTGCCGGACACTCTTTTGCTAGCGGAAGCATTCTGGATGATGGAAGGATACTTCGTACGCACCTTGGGTATGCACAGAGTATACAACAGCGCATTTATGAACATGCTCAAGATGGAAGAGAATGCAAAATACCGGCGAACGATAAAGAATACCATCGAGTTTGATAAGGAAATACTCAAACGTTTTGTAAACTTTATGAACAATCCGGACGAGGACACCGCCATTGAGCAGTTTGGCGACGGCGACAAATATTTTGGTGTGTGCACACTTATGGTGACTATGCCGGGACTACCAATGGTTGGGCATGGTCAGGTTGAAGGATTCAAAGAAAAATACGGTATGGAGTATAGGCGCGCCTACTGGGACGAGACTCCAAACATGAGTCTGGTGGGGCGGCATGAGCGCGAAGTCTTCCCGCTCATGAAACGCCGGCCTCTTTTTTCCGAGGTTGAAAACTTCTTTCTCTTTGATTTGTACGATCAACAGGGAAACATTAATGAAAATGTTTTTGCGTACAGCAATCAAGATGGTTCGGATCGTGCCTTGATATTTTTCAACAACAGTTTTGAGGCAGCCAAGGGCTGGATCAAGGATTCGGCTGGATATGTTGAAAAGACTGGCGATGGGTCCAAAGAGTATCGACGAGATGGTTTGGGGTTCGTGCTTGGCTTAACTAACAGTCATAAGCACTACCTCATTATGCGTGAACAACGCAGCGGGCTTTGGTTTATACGGAATAGTCGTGACATCTGGGACGGCGGGCTGTATGTGTCGCTTCGTGGATACGAATCGCAGGTCTTTCTTGATCTCTACGAGGTTGCCGATAGCGAGTTTTCCTACTATGCACAACTGGCAGACTCCTTGGGTGGAGCCGGTGTGCCCGATATCGACGAGGCCCTCAAAGACGTCTTCTTCAAGCCGGTTTATGACATGTTCTTTCGGGTTTTGAACTCCTCGAGCAAGCATGAAATTGAGTCTGAGTTAACTGGTAGTTCTCCAGCGGGAACCGTGGATCAGGAGGTTCTTGCGACCGGTTATGAACAATTTCTGCACACTACGCGCGAGCACTGTCGGGGTGAGGGTGATGTCGCGGCAGCTCTGAGTTTGTTTCAACTGCGGCTGCAAGCACTCTTGTCTCTACGGTATCAATCACTCGAGCCGCCTGCTAAACAAGTAAAGCTCTACCGCGCAGCCTTCGCCCGACTACTCGAAAAAATTGGTGACAATTCAATTCTACGACATGCACTGCTTGCGTACGTTGCTATCAGTCCGGTGGAAACAGCGCTTTACTCCCGAGAGGAACCTACACAAATTGCAATTGGGGAAGGGCCTTCAAGAGATCTACGACTTATCAACAAGGTGCGATCGCTCATACCCGATGGCGAACTCCAGCAACCGGCAGCCCGCGACTGGGATCAACTTGTAGAGCTTGTTTCAACCTATGATACATGGCACGAACAGATGCTGAGCGAGAAAAAGACTGCGGCAGAGGTTCTTCAAGATATCTTAGGCCATTCCGAGGTGGCGGTATACCTTGAGTTGCATACCTATCAAGGACGTGTGTGGTTCAACCGAGAAAAGTTTCAGTCCTTTTGCGATGCGTTCGAGGCAGTCGCCATTCTTGAGCATGCGAGAAAGCGGCTCGAAGTGGATGCGGACGCACGTGTGGAAAAAGTGGCCGCTGCAATTTGTAATGCGTATGAGCTTGTTGAAACCTGGAGGCTTGCTGCTGAGCGGAGCCGCTTTCAGGTACCGCCACTGCTTGAAGAAATTGCGGCCCTTAATGGTGACAGCCCGGTTTCGGCGAAGACGTCTAAGGAGAAGGCAGGCGGAAAGGCCTCGGCTAAGTCCAGCGACAAAGCCTCCCGGAGGTCCGACAACAAGTCCGGTGGCACGTCTAAGGGAGCCAAGTAAGCACTCATGAACAGAGCTACCGAGCTTCCGGTTTGGGAAGAGCCGGTGCGGATTCACACATTCGACGTAGGCCCGGATAACCGGGCCACCGCACCGGCTTTAGGTAGATACCTCCAAGAGGCCGCCTCGCGGCAAGCCGGAGCCCTTGGTTTTGGATATGACAACCTGGGAGAGGATAATCTCTTCTGGGTGCTGTCTCGGCTTGCGGTAGAGGTGTATCGATATCCGCACTGGAACGAAGAGCTTAGAGTTCGAACATGGCCAGCTGGACTTGCGCCACCCTATGCGTTGAGAAGCTTTCGGTTGGTATCGTCTGCAGGCGATACTGTGGCAGAGGCAGGCAGTGCCTGGTTAGCTATTGAGTCAACAACACGTCGCCTGCGGCGGGTTGAAACCGTGGTCAACACGGAGTTATATGAAGATTCAGAACGTATTCTTGCCGACAGGCTAACGCGTATTCGTCTGCCTGTACGGGACACGCCTGCCCATACTACGGCATCAGCCAAGGCTTGGGAAGAGACTCGTCGTGTTCGGCGCAGTGATCTTGACGGTCAGAATCACACCAACAACATGACGTACCTTGAATGGATTCTCGACGGCTTCGACGGTCCTCTGCCTGGCGAATTTGAGCTTGGTAGCTTCCGGATTAACTTCCTTAAAGAAACACATTACCGTGATCTTGTAGAGTTATGGTATACCCCGCTTCATTCGACTGAGGATGCCGCGGT
>CAZQIK010000261.1:0-3842 GCA_964593085.1 uncultured Spirochaeta sp. | reverse complement strand
CGGGTTTCGTTGGCCTCCGGCTGAGCCAAGGCCTGCTCGTAGGCGGTTGCGCCGGAGGCCAACGAAACCCGCAGCGTGTGTCCAACTCCAACCGCCATCAAAGCCGCTGGCAGTAAAAGTGGAGCAAGCTTCCAGAGTTCACGCCCGGCTTTAGTTCGGCGCTTCGCTCGCGCGTTGGTTCGGGGCTTCGCCCGGACATTCCCCGGACCGGGCTTCGCTCGAGCGACTGTTCTCGGAAGAACCTTAGTCCGCAAGAACGTAGGTATACCAGTCATCCTGCAGCGCCTCTATGTACTCAGCCGGGATTTCCTGAATTGCCGCCTCCTCAAGCTCCTGCAGACTCAGCGTTGCCGCACCCAAGTCCAACTCGGTAAAGCGGGCTTGGTCCTCGGGGCTTAGCCGGTCCAATTCAAGCACCGTAAAGTCACCCCAGTTGGCTGGGTCATTCTTGGATGCCTGCACAAGCGGGTCAAGCAGCAGGTTGGCCAGAACAAGGGCACCGGCCGGGTTCGGTGCGTTAAAGGCCATGGCGGTGAAATGGGTACCAAAAACCGAGCCTTCTTGGGGAACAAAACTCCGGACGGTATGGGGATAGCGGCCCTCGAGTATGCGCTGCTGCGCGTTTGCCTGCGTGTAGCTCATGTTAATCGCCACCTCACCGCGTTCGAACAAGGTATCAAGCACTGCAAGTTCACGCGGATAGCTGCGCCCCTCCTGCCAGAGGTAGGGCGCGATGTCGTCGAGGTACTGCCAGAGCCGGGGCGATGTCTCAGCATACAGCTGCGGGTCCCACCCTTCCAGAAAGGCATCCGGGCCACCGTTGAGAGCCAAATACGCCTGGCGAATAAAGGCCGAGCCGGTAAAGTCGCTCGGTTCCGGATAGGTGAACAGGCCGGGGTTCTCACGCACCCACTGCGGCAATGTGGCGTAACTCGCAAAGTGGCCATGTGGTGCGGCCGCATCGTACTCAAATACAAACTGGGCGCGGCCGTAGGGCGCCTCGTATCCATCGGTCGGGTACCCGAAATCATGTGACGCGACAGCCGGATCAACGTAGCTGTTAAAGTTTGGCAGCTTCTCAACTATGGGCCCGGCAAGCACCTCGGCTTCTTTGGCACGTTTAAAGTTTTCGCCGTTAATCCACATGAGGTCGATGCTTCCGCGGTCGCGTCCGGCCTCGTGCTCGGCAAGAAGTCGGTTCACGAACACCGGTGCCTCGGTCGGCACCATCTGTAACGCTATTCCGTGGCGCTCCTCTATGAGCTCGGCAACAAATCCCTGTATCCAAGCATTAATGGTTGAGGAGCCGCCCCACATGTGAAGCGACACCTCGGTCCCCTCGGCCTGCGAGACAATTTCTTCCCAGGAAGCCTCCTGCCAGTCAAACGCTTGCTGCTCGCCGCTGCATGCGGTAAATGCACATATAATTATCGCCACCACAAAAAGCACCGCAGCTGCATTCCGTTGTCGTTTCATACCTGTTCCTCCTCAATACACACCTGTGATACCCGCACCCGAACACGAGCCCCCGGCTCCAGACCGTTCTCTAAACTAAACACGTGTAAGGGGGTCTCACGCTCGCGAAACCGCAAGCGAACAAGGTACAGGACCAGCACCCCCACGAATCGCACCTCTTCAATGACCGCGTTGCCGGAGGCGTCGAGCGTAATACTCAAACTCTCGGCACGACAGTAGAGCAAAGTATCCGGTAAGCTCAGTTTGCTGTTTGGTTGCTGCCGTAGGGCTTCAACTGCCGGAGAGGTTTCCATTGCGTTCAGCGCGTCGGCCGGGAAGCTACTCACAGGGCCCAGAAAGCGGGCCGCATCCAAGGAGGCCGGACGTGAGTACACCTCATCCACCGGCCCCAGCTGCCGCAGCTGGCCATCAATCATTATGCCGACGCGGTCGCTCATGACAAAGGCTTCCTCAAGATCATGAGTTACCGCAACAGCGGTAATGCCAAACTCATGCAGCATGCGTCGTAGGAAGAGCGCAGTGTCCATTTTGAGTGTCTTGTCTAGATGGGCAAAGGGTTCATCAAGCAGCAGAATGCGTGGTCGAATCGCAAGCGCTCGAGCTAACGCAACTCGTTGTTGTTGGCCAGCCGAGAGTTGCCTCGGATAGTCGTGTGCTTTGTCTGCGATACCAAAAGCGTCAAGTAGCCGCTGGACGCGCTCCTGAATCTCACGGCGTGGCAGCTTTCGGGCACGGAGTCCAAACGCAACATTTGCCGCAACCGTCATGGTTGGAAACAACATGAAGTCCTGAAATACCAACACAACCGGGTGTTCCCGCGTTGGTGGCTTGTGAAAGTAGATCTCACCGGACTCAGCCGTGTCCAGCTCCGCAAGCAGCCGCAGCAACGTAGTTTTGCCAGCCCCGGAGGGTCCAACTATAGAAATGAGTTCTCCGTACTGTAGTTCTAGGCTTACGCCCACAACTGCCGCGACACTGCCGTAGGTTTTGGTCAGGTTGTGAAGCTGGCAGAGTATCTTATCCATGCTTCCCCTATTTTTGCTCTTTAGCTCTTCGTGCTCCATAGTCGGGAGCTACTTGCCAAGCAGCCGTACCGCTTCATGAAAACGCTGCCCCGCCGTAAAAAAGATTACCGCGGCAAAGATAAGGGTTATCCACCATGCATGGCCAGGCAGAAGAACCATAAGAGAGAAGAAAATAAACCCCTCGGTGCGTTCGGCGACACCTGCCTGGTAATAAAAGCTCTTGACTCCACTCTTCTCGGCAACCGCAGCTACCGTGAGAAACACCGTCATGGAAATAATGATTGCCGAGGTGAGAAACAGCAGGTACACCGCAAGGTCCGGGCTGTGAAAAGCCACACCTAACACGACCGAGAGCTCTACAATCCGGTCAAAGGTCACGTCCATCACAGTGCCCAGCGCTGAACTCGTTCCGGTGCGACGCGCCACGGTACCATCAAGGACATCAAAGAGTCCCGAGAGCCACAGCATAGCCACCGCAACAAAGGGGTACCCAAAGTAGACAAAAACACCGGTTGAGATCCCTATTCCAAAAGAGAGCAAGGTTAAGAAGTTGGGGGACAGCTTAAGCCGTATACATGCACCTGCAGCATGCTCAAACAGAGGCTGAACGATTTTCCTGGCATGTGTATCAAGCACGTGTCTTGCCGCCTTTTTCTCTTTCTCTTGAACTTAGCGTAACATCGGCAAGACTATCACAAACTAACATGTATCTGCAAATACCTTTGCGGCAGAAACAACTTGACATGCGGGAAAACTCGGCCCACAAAAGAGTAGATGGTATACACATACAAGGGAGTGAATCATGAGCAAGATCGTATTCTGGAATGCAGCAAAGATCAACTTCGACAAGAATCTTGATTTTGGGTCAATGGAGACCTTGGGCGAGTTCGTTGCACATGAGAACAGTAGCGCCGAGCAGTTGGTAGAACGTGCGCAAGGTGCCGACGTGGTCATTACGAAGGAAATTCCTATTGGAGCCGATATCATTAAGGCGCTACCGGCTGGCGTCAAGCTCATTTGTGAAGCTGGCACCGGCTTCAACAATATCGACCTTGATGCCGCACGAGAATGCGATATTGCGGTGTGCAATGTACCAGGTTACAGCACAACCGGTGTCGCACAATTAGCCGTTACTTACATGCTGAACTTCTGTTCCTCCATGGCACTGCAGCAGCTCATGATAGATCGCGGCAATTTTGACAACTTCGCTAAGCACCTTATGGTACCCCTGTTTGAGATCCAGCAAAAGACCTTAGGCATTGTCGGCTTTGGCTCTATAGGTCGGCAGGTAGCGCGGGTCGCACATGCACTCAAGATGAATATTCTTGTGTTTGACCCTAT
>CAZQIK010000260.1:0-3845 GCA_964593085.1 uncultured Spirochaeta sp. | reverse complement strand
TGCTGACCCCGTCGTAGCTACCGCTGGCAGTACAGCGGGTGTGTGCTCTACCAGTATCGTTCCATCTGCAACATCAAGGGCTGTTTCTATTGACTCTGTAAGGCGCTTGTCCGGTCCGTCGCTCAGACGAATGCGATCCACAAGTATATCGATACTATGTTTCTTATTCTTCTCAAGCTTAATTTCTTTGTCCAGCTCCCTTAGTTCGCCGTCGACACGTACACGAAGAAATCCCGCCCGAAGTGCATCACGAAAAACCTGTTCATGTCGCCCCTTCTGAGCGCGAACAACAGGTGCAAAAACCTGGAGTTTCTCACCCGGAGGAAACTGGCGCACCTGCTCAATGATCTGGTCAATTGAATAACTGCGTATTGGTTTACCACAGCTTGGACAGTGGGCTTTTCCAATACGAGCAAAAATCAGGCGCAAGTAGTCGTGAATCTCGGTAACTGTGCCTACAGTGGATCGCGGGTTCCTTTGAGTAGTTTTCTGCTCGATAGAAATTGCCGGTGACAGGCCTTCAATGTAGTCGACTGCAGGCTTTTCCATCCGGCCAAGAAATTGACGCGCATAGGCCGATAGCGACTCAACATACCGGCGCTGTCCTTCTGCGAAAATAGTGTCAAATGCCAGCGATGACTTGCCGGATCCACTCATGCCAGATATGACGATAAGACTATCTCGCGGAAGAACAAGATCGATATTCTTGAGATTGTGCTCCCGAGCACCCTTAACAATAATATTTTTCATAGCCTAATAATCAATGAGCGCATCGGCACGCGGGTCGCGAAGTTGCCCGCGCGCGCGCCGTGACCATATACCAGCGGACGGTCTCTCATGAAGTATCTGCCATAGATCAGTAGAGTGTGATAGCTCCGGATTAACCCCATACGTTGCGTCAGCCAAGAGATATATAATCTCGTAGTAACGCATTTCGGAAATGAGAAAACTCAGAGAGCGATCTGACTCAATATTGCCTAAGAGCTCACCCAGGTTGCCGTACTCATAGACTGGACGAATGTGTCGTAACTCTGAAATCATTCGTGTGCTCGCCTGTAGCGAGGCTGCGAGCAAATGATCAAGTGCAGTACTGTACTCTCGTGAGCGCAGATAATGCGCGCCTAAGAGTCTGTGAGCATCTAGAGACGGATGAAGGTCAACACGATAGAGCTCCAGCATGCGGTCAAAGCCGTCGACCATGAATATTCGCTGGCGCGCAGTGCGAAGTGATTCCCGTTGCGGGGACCGAAAGTCTATGTCCTCAGCTACAATACGCTCCAGCGTCCGCTCATACTCGCGAGTTTCTCCCTGTAGGTCATGTATCTCGGCGATGATATAGCGAATGCGGAAATGTTCATCAGGAATTCGGAGGGCATTTGCCTTATCGAGGGCCGATTTAAGGTGTACTAAAGCCGGACCAAAAGCGCCCTCCTGCGCAAGAATCATTCCTATGCCAGCCTCGGCCTCCGGAAACTCTGGCCTTTGCTCCAATGCTCCGCGAAAGTGCCTCAGTGCAATGCCAAGTTCACCTTCGTCGTAAGCGGAAAGACCCCGCTGATACTGAAGCCAAGCAGGATCGTTCGCAAAAGCAAGTGGTCCAGAAAGTATGAACATTAACACGGTAATGACAAGCCGGCGAGCTAGGCTAATACCGGTAGCTTGAGAACAGCGACAATGCACGTGCGCACTCGAGCAGGTATACTGCATTATGAGTCCTTCCCCCTTCTTTGTGTATCGGTGTTCTTGGAAGGCAGGCGGAGAAAAACAAAAACCGACCCCTTTGAACAAGGAGTCGGTTACATTGAAACATAGAGAGGGCTTGCAGGGCGGTAGGATCCGTTTCTGCAATTCCACGCATCTTACGTTAGTGGTGTCTCGGCGGGCTGTTATACAACGCCGAGGAGAAACACCATAACGAACAGTGCTACGGTCTCTACAAGGCCTAGCACCATGATGTAGTTACCAAAACCCTTACCGGTCTCAGCAAGTGCATCTGACGCTACTGCAGCCGCTTTGCCTTGGAACCACGCCGACATGCCCATGGCCATGCCACCAAAAACCCCGGCCCCAAAAATGAGTCCTCCGTCAGCACCACCCTCAATTGCGGTGGCCAACGCACCCATTAAGATAAGTCCATAAATTGTCTGGGTAAGAGGTGCACCTACAAACGCAACCAACATAAAGGGTGCCGGTTTATTTTGCGCAAAACAGCGTTTCCATGCCCCAACAGCGGCCATACCGGCGCTTCCGGCGCCAATTGCCGATCCCATAGCTGCAAATGCCAACGCACCGCCAATACCGATCATTCCGATATCCATCTAACTTGTCTCCTCTTGTTGTATCGAGTATTTTTTTCGAAACGGGCTGTATTCCGCGCCGATCCATTCCATCCCAAGGTGCCCTGAAAACTCAAGCATATTTAAACGCACGCCGTGTACAACGACTGCAAGCGCAGCCATAATCAGATTAAGGGTGTGTCCAAATAGTAGGACCAATATTGCGGCCGCCACACCTACTCCCGCAACCGGAATCGCGGCGCTCACTTCCATAGCCATGTCGTTGAAACTAGTGGCAATTGCCAGCGTGGCGAGTCCCACGGCGTAAAGCCGAATGTATGAGACAATGTCCGAGAAGGCGCTAATACCGTCAAGGGCAGTAGGCATAAGATTAGATACCCCTTTAAGAATACCCTTTGCAAAACCAAGCCCTTCCTGCTGCTGACCAAATACAATGACAGACACCAGACCGGCGCCGATCATGTACAGCGCGTAATCAGGTACAGGAAACTGTAGTGGATCAAGAACGATGTTCAGCACGACATAATACAGTCCCAGAACCACAATCAACCAACCCGCGTCGGCCAAAGCAGCAACACGCGGTACTCGTTTCAGTCCAGAAATAAGCCTCCACCCATGTGCCAAAATCAGATGCACAGTACCCATAATGAAGCATAGCATCTGTACATTTTCGGTACTTGCAGGATTCCAAGCGGCTAATGGCTCTACTATTATTGCCGAGAATACGGGAAGTTGCGCAATTGCTTCCACACCAAACCAGTTGCCTGTTATACCGCCCCAAACAACTGTTGCACTAGACAGGAGCATTAATAACCGTAGACCATCCGGGATCGATTTCCCCTTTCCCTTGGTTTTCGCGGCGAAATACAAAGATGTGAGCAGTATAAGGGCTCCGTAACCTGCGTCTCCAATAATCATTCCAAAGAAAATTGTGAAAAACCCAAGAAAGAGTGCGCTGATATCGAACTCACGATAACCAGGCACGGTTCCAAGCAGCTTGAAGACCGGCTGTATCATACGTACAACTGGATGGTTACGTACAAGTGTTGGTGGTTTTTCATCTGGATTGGGGTCGCGCGCGTATAGACCCCAGGACTGCTCTTGAGAAAGGCGTTGCAAGTGCTCCAATGATTCGCTAGGGACGTATCCCGTTACGACTGCAACCGGACCATAGTCCTCCATGCCAGCTTTGGTAGTTTCATACTCAAGCTCGTCAAGCAAGGCCTTTTCCGTCATTTCAATGACAGGCAACTCTTTGGCGATCTCTTCCAGGCGCCCATCAATAGCCGAGCGTTCCTTGGCAAGCTCCAACAACTCTTTAGACATAGCCGATGGACCTTGATCCGGTAGGTGTACCGGATCAATTGAGAGAGCCGGTGTCTGCCCTAAATCAACCTGGATGAAATACACGTCGGTCTTGGTACGAGAGAGTACAAACACGTTCTTTTGCGGAACGTCCTCAAATGTTTCGGAGTCGGCATGATACAAGCGAATTTGCACGCCTTTTTCGGCAAGCTGCCGAACATCGTCCGCGTTGAAGTCACCCCA
>CAZQIK010000259.1:0-3848 GCA_964593085.1 uncultured Spirochaeta sp. | reverse complement strand
TGGCGGGCGTACAGTGTACTGTGTTTGGCAATCGACACGAGGGGGCTCAGATGGGTGATACTGGTTTTCTAGAAAACCTTTTTCACGGACGGTTACGCAAAGACCAGTTCTTTTTGGACTACAATTCCATTGACGAGGGCAAGGTGCAGTCCTTGGTTTTTCGTCTGAACGAGGTAACATCGAACTACAGCCCTGCACAACTTGAGGCTGAAGGGCGTGTGCCGGAGCAGGTGCTGGTTGGCTTGAAGCAGATAGGGCTCTTCGGCATTACCGTCCCTGTGGAGTACGGTGGACTGGGCTTTAGTCTGAGCGAGTATCTGCGGGTTATTGAGTCAATTGCAGGTGACGACATGGCCTTGTGCCTCATTCCACTTGCTCACCTTTCAATAGGAATGAAAGGCATTCTCCTTTTTGCAAATGAACAACAGAAGGCTAAATATCTGCCGCTGGCGGCATCTGGTGAGATGGTGTTTGGTTACGCCCTAACCGAGCCGAAAATTGGCTCGGATGCTCAGAATATTTCCACAACAGCACTGCTCTCGGATGATGGAACGCACTACATTCTCAACGGCGGTAAAACCTACATTACGAACGGGAACTACGCACAAGGTCTGACGGTATTTGCCCAAACCGACCCTGAGAACCCTGGTAAGGGGATGGGGGCCTTCATTGTAGAAACTCACTGGGAAGGGGTGCACATAGGCAAAGACATGCCGAAGATGGGCCTCAAAATTAGTTCTACGACGGCTATTCAGTTTAAGGATGTTCGGGTGCCGGTGGAAAATCGTCTGGGGCAGGACGGTGACGGTTTCAAGATTGCTATGACGGTGCTGAACTACGGCAGGCTTGGCCTGGGGGCAGCCTCGTCCGGCATTATGCTTCAGTCACTCGCGGACATGTACGCCCGTGCGTCAAGTCGCAATCAGTTTGGCAGCCCTATTAAGGAGTATGAGCTTATACAGGAGAAAATTGTTAAAGCCAAGGTTCATGCCTTTGCTGCCCGAAGCATGACCTACTTCACCGCCAAGGCCTTAGAGGCCGACCCATTGGCCAATGTGGCTATTGAGAGTAGTCACTGCAAACTTTACGGTACGACACAAGCTTGGGATACTCTGTACGACGCACTGCAGACCGCTGGCGGCGCGGGCTTTCTTGCTACCCAGCCTTACGAGAAGCGCATGCGCGACTTCCGTGTAACGACAATATTCGAGGGTACCAGCGAGATTCATTCAATGTATCCACCTCTTACCTTGCTGCGCGGCTATGCAAAGGAGTTTGGTGGCAATGCTCTTGCTGCGCTTAGTTTTGCGCGCAAGCTTCGAAAAGCTCGGGCCTTGGACGGATTGGTTGTCGAGCACAAAGAGTTGCACAAGGCCAAAGACTTAGCTTGCACCTTAGAGAAAATAATTCGGCGACAACTTGCTCGGGGTATGACCCGCTATGGGAAACGAGTAGCGGAACACGAGTTCTACTTGCGGCGAGTCACCCGGTTGAGTTTGGCAATGTTTCAGCTTGTTGCTGCCTGTTCCTTTTTGCACGCTAAGGCTGATCGCGGCGGTCTGAACAAAGAAGACCGTGCACTACTGGCCTACATCATGGCCGAGGCCACCGAGGTGTACACACGCGAACGTCACTTTGGTCCCGATAAACTGGAAAAGGCTCACCAACAAGTCTACGCCAGTATAGATCGTTGAGGTCGGGCCGCCCTTTACTGACCTGAGCCGCTTTACAGACTGTAGAAGTCGCTCTGCTTAGCTGCAAGTTCCTGAATGAGCCGCGCCGGAGCAAAGCGTTGGCCGAACGTTTCGGCGTACTTGGTAAGTGTCGTGTGAATTGCTTCAATGCCGTAGCTATCGGCCCATTTTAGCAAGCCGCCATGGAAGGCCGGGAACCCGGTCCCCATGATCAAAGCCATATCTAGAAATGCCGGACTTTCAACTACGTCCTCCTCAATGCAGCGTGCCGCCTCGTTTAGCATAAGTAGTAGTGGGCGGAGTTTGAGCTGCTCGTCGTCAAGCTTGGGTCCGGTGACCGCTGTCTGCGGAAGCAGATCCAGCATTGCCGGGTTTGGGCGCCGCTTCTTCCCGTCATGCAGGTAAAAGCCAGCCTGCGTTTTTTTGCCCAGCATATCTTGATGTTCTGTGACTCCAGCGAAGAATGCACTCAGCTGCATTCGCTCACCGTATGCCGCAGAAAGGATTCCGGCAACCTTGCTGCCTACATCGATCCCAATTTCATCCAACAGCAGAAAGGGCCCCATAGGCATGCCAAACTGCTTAAAAATCCGGTCCACGTGCCGCAGTTCCGCCCCTTCCTCTAAGAGCGCTACAGCCTCGGTGAGGTAAGGCATGAGTACTCTATTCACCAGAAAGCCCGGGCAGTCCTGTACAACAATAGGCGTTTTGCCAAGCTGTAGCGCAAGAAGGGCCAAGCTACGCAATGTCTCATCCGACGTCTCCGGCCCGCGAACCAATTCTACCAACGGCATGCGGTTTGGTGGATTAAAGAAATGCATACCCGCAAAGCGGTCGGGATGGCTTAGGGCGGCCGACATTTCGGCAACCGACAAAGATGAGGTGTTCGTGGTCAGTATCGTCTCCTGCTCCACGAGCTGCTCGGTTTCGCTGAGCACCTTTTTCTTAATGTCGAGGTTTTCTACCACAGCCTCAATTACGATATCGGGATCTCCGAGGGCGCCGGGATCCGTTGTTCCGGTGATTAACTGCATTGCGTTGTCGATCTCGCGTGCAGAAAGCGATTTACGCTTGGCAACTTCCTTGTAAACGCTATAGGCGGCACTACATCCCTGCTGAACCGCGTCCCAGTTGAGATCCCGCAGTACCACCGGAATACTCTTGTTTGAAAACAACCAGGCGATGCGCCCGCCCATGACCCCTGCGCCTAGTACTGCTGCACGTTCGATCTCTCGTGGACGGTCTTCTCCTTGGGTGATTGGATGGCGTTTTAAGGCTTCGGAAGTGAAAAACAGCTGAATAAGATTCTTGCTAATTGCTTTGGGGGCCAGGCGGCCAAACTCGTAGCGCTCGACCTTTAGCCCGGCTCGCATTCCCATTCTGTGCGTTTTGCGGACAACACGCAGCGCTGCAAAAGGCGCCGGATAGTGTCCGCCGGTTTTTTTTCTCAACTCATGCTCGGTGCGCTTGTAGATAAGGGCACGGCCCACGGGGGTGGCTTCCAGCAGTAAGGATGTGCGCCGGGCTCGTTTGCGATGTTTATGTGCCGCCGCGCTTCCTTCCGGGGTCAGGAGCCCTAAACAAAACTCGCGCGTTTGCTCATCTGCAAAGGCTTGTGGTAGACATGCATCGGCCAGCCCTATTCTGTAGGCATGTTTACCGCTCACTTGTTTGCTCGACAGTATAAGATCAAGGGCGTCGATCTTGCCTACCAAGTGTGGCAACCGCTGTGTTCCACCGAAGCCCGGAATTATACCAAGGTTCACCTCCGGGAGCCCAAGTTTGGTTTTGGGGCCATCGGTAACTACGCGGTAGTCACAGGCAAGGGCAAACTCAAGCCCCCCGCCAAGAGCGGCGCCGTCGATGAGGCAGACTGTTAAGAATGGCAGTTCCACCCAGTGGTTGAGGACATCCTGTCCAACCTCGGCCTTGGCCTCGGCCTCTGCGGAGGTGGTGATACTCTGTATTTCAGCGATATCGGCACCGGCAATAAAAATTCCCGGCTTGCCGCTGGAAACCAGCAGTACATCGATCTCCTCAGCCATTGAGCCCAGCTTTCCTATTAGTTCACGGAGTTCTTCTATGACCGCCCTACTGAGCTTGTTGACCTTTTCCCCTGGTAGATCCAGCACCAAGTCCGCAATACCATTTTCG
>CAZQIK010000258.1:0-3853 GCA_964593085.1 uncultured Spirochaeta sp. | reverse complement strand
AGTGGTCGATGCGAGACTTGGTCCGTCCTTTCGTGATGAGTAGCAGCGATTAGCCGCTGGCAATGAAGGCTTGATCGTGACAGAAGTATTACATTATATTACCATCATTGGTATGACGGCCAGTACGTTAACTAAAAGCAGACGAGGAGGAAACTATGCCTATTGAAAGATATACAGACATGCGCATACCGGTGACCGTGCTTACCGGGTTTCTTGGATCCGGCAAGACGACCTTGCTCAATAGAATACTCGCGGAAAAGCACGGGAAGCGCATTGCGGTTATAGAGAATGAGTTTGGTGAGATTGGCGTTGATCATGAGTTGGTTATTGGCGCCGACGAAGAGGTCTTTGAGATGAACAACGGCTGCATCTGCTGCACCGTGCGTGGCGATCTCATTCGAATACTTGGCAAGCTCATGCGGCAACGTGAGCGGTTTGACTACGTTCTCATTGAGACAACCGGCATGGCGGATCCGGGGCCGGTGATTCAGACCT
This sequence comes from uncultured Spirochaeta sp., assembly GCA_964593085.1. Classification (GTDB taxonomy): domain Bacteria; phylum Spirochaetota; class Spirochaetia; order DSM-27196; family SLAA01; genus SLAA01. Next base: position 3,358 of record CAZQIK010000258.1, on the reverse strand, counting down.
TTTTCATGGATGATGAACTGCGCGATGCATTCCGGGTGGATGCCTGCGTGACGGTAGTTGATGCCAAGCACCTTCCACTGCACCTGGACAAACAAGAGGAAGCCCTTGAGCAGGTCGCTTTTGCCGATGTCATTCTGCTGAACAAGTGTGACTTGGTTTCGGAGACCGAGCTCGCAGGTCTTGAGGCACGACTGAGGAGTATCAATGTGCGAACCAAGTTGCATCGCTCGACCAATGCCGAGGTTCCGCTTGACTCTATACTTGATGTCGGAGCCTTTAGCCTTGACGACGTCTTGGACATTGATCCCAAGTTCTTAGAGCCCGAGTATCCATTTGAATGGGCCGGAGTTCTGAACTTAGCTGCTGAGCCTTACACCGTTGAGCTAAGCTCGGGGCCGGATCCAAGCATGGACATGGCGTTGTTCAGCCTCAACGGAGAGCGGTCGAACGGTGACGGTGTCGCCCAAAGCACCGAACAGGCTGTCCGTTTGTTTTCGGAGGACTACCTGCCGCTCTTTGATGGCGCCACCTGTGTTCCAGCTGAGCAACGATATCGACTTGAGACTCGTCAGCCGGAGCAGACATTCGTGCTTCAGGTAGAGAACCCAGGGCTGTATGCTATGTACACCGAACATCATCCGAACGAGTTCAATATGAGAGTTTGCAAAAAATCCTCAGGAGCAATAGTGGCACCGGAACGGGAGGCCGAGTTCAAACCGGATCATGAGCACGACGACGAGGTCACCTCGGTAGGGATCAACATTGCCGGAGATCTTGACGGCCCTAAGCTTGAAAGCTGGTTGGGTGCGCTCCTTCGCGTACAAGGTCCAGATATCTATCGCATGAAGGGCGTGCTGTCTCTGGCCGGGCAGGAGCGGCGCTTTGTGTTTCAGGGTGTCCACATGCTTTTTGACGGGAATCCCGGTAAGGAGTGGGGGCCAGACGAGGAACGGAAAAACTCGCTGGTTTTTATTGGGCGCTATCTAAACCGGGCAGAGCTTGAGCAAGGCTTCCGTCAATGTATCGCGTAGACGCGCGCCCGACCCGCATTGAACTGGAGCCTACACGCGCTTTCTCGGTTAATGGCGAAGTTATTGAGTTCGCGTGGGAGCACGACGAAAATCAGGTATATGCGGCAACGGCTGACGGCGAACTGTGCCGCTACGACACTCAGCAGAAGAAGAAAGTGTGGAGCAGCTCCATGCACAGCACCGGGGTGAGTTCACTCTCACTTTCAGCCAACGGAGCCTTGTTAGCAAGCTGCGGGCTTGATGACCACCTCTATCTGTACGAGACGGAAAGTGGGACGGTGCTCCAGGACGAGCGACTGCCAGCCTGGGGGGAACGAGCTCGGTTCTCACCCGATGGAGCCTACCTCGCGGTTGCCTGCGGACGGCAGGTGCGCCTATTTCGTTGCGGAACAGACTCGGTTGAGTTGAGTGAGGTGTTCGACTCGCATGCCAGCACCGTGACCGATATTGCTTGGGATCCGGGTTCTCAACGCATAGCTGCAACCGCGTACGGGGCAGTGTCTGTTTGGCCTATTGAGTACCCAGTAAATGTGCGGCGCTTCGACTGGAAGGGGTCTTCACTGTGCGTGGCTTGGAGCCCGGAAGCTCGATTTCTTGCGACCGGAGACCAAGATGCAACGGTCCATTTTTGGTTTGTTGAAAGTGGCACCGACCTGCAGATGTATGGATACGAAAACAAGGTGCGTGAACTGTCGTGGGACAGTTCAGGACGATACCTCGCCACGGGCGGGGGCCGAGTGGCCTGCATCTGGGACTGTGGAGGAAAGAAGGGGCCAGAAAACACTCGGCCGCTTGAGCTCATGTACCACAGTGAGAAGGTGAGGGCTCTGCAGTTTGCTCATCATGACCGCATTGTGGCAACTGGGGACGGACTTGGAATGCTGGCCATCTGGGATCCATTTGACGATATCGGACCTCTAGAACCGGTAGACCGCAGGATGCTGCCGGATGCCGTGAGCGTTCTTTCCTTTTCCCCCGCGGATCGCTATCTGGCTGTCGGTTGTGCCGACGGTACGGTCTTCCTGTATCAGAAGTGTAGCGCTCACTTGCCTTCAACATAGATTGTCTATACGGATAAGCTCCTTGGTGATCACCTCTACTCCGCCATGCGCGGCGACCCGCCCATGAGCCAGAAAGAGAAACGAGTCGGCGTAGTGGATTGCCAGATTTATATCGTGCATAGTCATGACTGTGCAGACATCTTGAGAGCGTACAATGTGCTCGAGCAATCTGCACTTTTTGCAGTTCCCCTCCGCTAATCTCGTTGAGATATCGAAGTGAGAGCTCCGACAACCCCATAGCGTCAATGACCGAGCTGGCTATGGATATATCTTTTCGGTCGGCCTTCATTTCTATGTGTGGCCTACGTCCAATGAGTACCGAATTGTGTTGATTGTTCGGTGTCCGACGGAGTACAAGACATGAGAACACCAAGCACTACTGCAAGCACGTGAGTAGCACGTTAGTAAACAATATTTGCGGGCGTCCTTCGCGGGAGCGAGTTGAGGCGAGAGATCCTGCCATGTTAGTACTTGATGTGGTAGTGCATGATGGGGTTGTCCGCCCTGATTTTCCTTCCGTCCCACCAAACAGTACACTACAAGCAACCAAATGAGCTGAGGTTGTCATGATACAGTCGCTACGAATCACCACCGGGTATCCCAGCCGGTTGCCTGGAATTGGAAGGCAAACACATGCCTTTGAGGAGCGCGTTAATGTGTTGTTTGGGCCAAACGGTGCTGGCAAGACAACGCTGTTGCGCACCCTTGCCGTTTCCACCGGGTGTGGTGAGGGCGGATGGTCGGACACTGGAACTCCGCAAGACCCTGGGTACAAGGTGAGCCTGCGCTGGGACGGAGATCCGGTTTTTTATCAGGACTGCTACTCCCACTCCGAGAATTCCTTCCTGGGAGGCTCATATCTGGAAGAGCATGATGTGTTACGTTCCACCGGCGAGAAGCGCATTGGACTTATCAACGAACTTATTGACTATCTTGAGGAGCGCTTTCTTACGCATGAAGTCAAGAAGTCCGGCGAGCGCCCTACGCTGCTGCTTGACGAGGTTGATAACCACATTGGCTTTGCTGGGCAGGCGGTACTCTGGAAAGAGATATTTCCGCGCCTGTCAAAAAAGTACCAGCTGATTATTTCAACCCACAGTATCTTTCCGGTGCTGTTGCGTAAAGAGAGTAGCTTTCGCAGTGACAACATCATTGAGCTCTCACCCTACTACCGCCTGCAGTGCATGCAGGCTCTTGGCGAGGCAATTGAGCACTACAACAGCGTTGAGGGTTTGGAGTGATGGTAAATCATTTGAGCTGGGACTA
>CAZQIK010000257.1:0-3854 GCA_964593085.1 uncultured Spirochaeta sp. | reverse complement strand
TGTGCTGCTGCGGCTCTCGCGAGTTGCCCCGGCGCTGGTTTTCTACGCAGGCGCTGCACTCATTGCCCCGGAGTTGCCGTGGGTAGTTGAAGCAATTCGGCGTGTAACTACCGCTTGGATTGTTCTGGTCACCGCCTTCACCATCGACTCACTCGTTGATGTATTTCATGACCTCTATCGTGAGAGCGGAGCCGACACCCGCCGACCCATAAAGGGCCTTCTCCAATTAGGTAAAGTAATTCTCTTTATTGTCGCTGGTGTGGTGGTGCTCACCACCATTCTTAATCAGTCTCCTTTTGGAGTGCTGGGCGGAATTGGTGCCATGAGTGCGGTGCTTATGTTGGTCTTCCGCGACTCTATCCTCGGTCTGGTGTCCGGCATACAACTCTCGGCCAATAACATGGTGCGCATAGGTGACTGGATTGAAATGCCCAAGTACGATGCCGACGGTGATGTGATAGATATAACGCTGCAGTCCATTAAAGTTCAGAACTGGGACAAAACCATTACTACCATTCCCATCTATGCACTTGTCTCGGATAGCTTTCGCAACTGGCGCGGCATGAGTGAAAGCGGCGGGCGCCGCATTAAGCGTGCAGTAAGTATAGATATGCGTTCGGTTAGGTTTGTGACTCCGGCAATGCTCGAGCGCTTCCGGCGCTACTCCCGCATTCGCGAGTATCTCAATACCCGTCAGGCGGAAATAGAGGCATACAACCAGGAACACAACATTGATCTTGAAGACTCGGTAAGCGGCCGCAGAATGACGAACTTAGGCGTCTTTCGCGCCTACATCACGGCCTTGCTTGAGAATCACCCGCTTATTCGCACGGACATGACCTTTCTGGTTCGGCAACTGGCTCCGGGTCCGACCGGAATACCCATAGAGATCTTTGTGTTCAGCGCAGACCAACGTTGGCCTAACTACGAAGCTATACAGGCCGATATATTTGACCATCTGCTTGCCGTAATTCCTGAGTTCGATTTGCGGGTGTACCAAGAGCCCAGCGGCCACGACTTGTCAGCCATAGCTGACGCGCTTGGAAGCCGCTAACGGGGGCACGGGGCACGAGCCGCTGATGGATTACTTGGGGTCGGGGTGAGTCTCGCCAGCACGAGTAAGGCTAAACCTGGTTAGTGCCGGGCCTATGAGTTCAAAGAAGACACTGGTGGCAGTAATGGTAACAATTACCGTCCGTGCCAGAGCCTCGCCTTCCGGGCCAAGCGGTGACAGCTCTTGAAGTGCAATGAGGGCAAGACCAATAGCCAGTCCGGCCTGCGAGAGTATTCCAATGCCGAGATAGCGGCTAATTGTGGTGTCGGCGCCGCCACGCTTGGCTCCAATCCAGCACCCAGCAATCTTTCCAAAAGCACGGGCAGCAATATAGCCTACTCCGACAAGCCCTAGCTGTGGGAGCGCGCCAAGATCAAGGTGCGCCCCGGCAAGTCCAAAGAACAGGACAAACATAAACGGCATGATATCGGTGATGTGCGAACCAATCTGCTCCATTATGTCGCGTGGCTGAGTGTTGGTAATGACCATGCCCATGGTCATTGCGGTGAGTACCAAAGAAATCGGGAATATCGATGCTGCTCCGGAAATGAGAAATACCGAGGAAATAGACAGTACGAACACATCTCGCGTCTTGCCAAGTTTCCGCGCCAGCAAACCAATGATTAGGCCGATCGCGGCGCCAATAGCCAGACTCAGGCCGATTTCTATTATTGGTGTTGCAAGGGAGCGGAGAATACTTAGATCACCAAGGCCGTACTCCATCACCAGCAGGTACTTGGTTGCGGCAAGCGCAAAACCAAAGACAATAATGGCCATGGCGTCGTCAAATCCGACAACCGCAAGGAGTGCACGGGTAAGCGGGCCACGCGCATTGTTTTCTTGAATGACCGCAACCTTACCAGCAGGAGCCGTCGTGACTCCCACCGCGCCAAACATAATTGCTAATGGTGCTTGTCCGGTAATAACAAAGATCATGGTGGCTACTGCGGTGAAGGTCAGGAGGCTTTCCCAAAGAACTATGAGCAGGAGTGACCTGCCGGTCTGCTTCAGTGCCATGATGTTGAGCTCTAATCCAATCGTGAGGGCAACCATGCCCAGGGCCAGTTCGGTCACAAACTCCAAGTCGGCCATCATGTCATGGTTCAGAATACCCAATAGCGAGGGGCCAAAAAGCATGCCGAGCAGCATGAATCCCATGAGGGCGGGAAGGCGAATCATCCTCGTTAAGCGTCCGGCAAATACGCCAAAGAAGAGGACAAGACCTAAAACTACGAGTATGGGCAAGGCTTCGGGGCTCGAATTCAGGTTCAAAAAATCCATAGCTTCAGTAACTTATGCCTTTAAAAGTCCAGTGCTCCATCCGCATACAGCAGCTGCTGCGCGGTAATAAGAACACCGGAGTTGCCTTTCTTTGTGTCGGCAAGCTGGTGAATTTGGCGCGCAAGGTCATTCATAATATTCTTGTCTATTACTGCATAAATGAGTTTGACTGTCCGATCTGTTTGTTCACTCCACATGGCGGCAAAAAGCGGCATGCGGTAGAGGTAGCTTCCGGCATTCTTCAATTCTTGCACCGCAATACTACCCTCAACTCGTGAGCTGAGGAGCTCAAGAATAGGCTCAAAGATTGCTTCGCGCTGAACAAAAACTTGCAGCAAACACTGCTCGTCTTCTTTTTTTTCCGGCTCGACCACCAAAAACTGCCGGACAATTTCGGCGAGCTCTTGTGGTTGCGTTGCAGACAGAATTTGTTCGCGATTCTCCGGAGCCCGCACACCACGTGAGATTTCGGAGAGGAGCTTAACGTGTTGGTTCCGTTGATCAGAGGGTCCAATAATGAAGAAGAATATTCGCACAGCTTCTGAGTCTGCCGCGCCGTAGTCGATACCCTGGGTTGTTGTAATCGCGCCAAGCACGAACTCGTCAATACCGTCGATGAAACAATGTGGAATTGCTACTCCATGTCCGATTGCCGTTGAGGTAAGCTTTTCCCGTTCATGAAGCAGGCGTAAGATCTCTTTCGTTTTTTTACGGGCTAAAGCAGGGCTCGATATTGCCGTACGGGCAACAAGATCTAAGATGTCGTCCTTACTCGAAAGGTCTGTCTGGGTGATACATAAGGGTTCTGGGTTAGCCTTCATGGTACGTTACTCCCGATGATTCGAACATAAAGCATCTAGAAACTCTTGTCCAGCGCGCTACCCGGGAATTTGTAGTGTCATGTACATTTGCTGCTAAGGCAATACATGCGGGAGAATGCCGTGCTGATAAAACAGGAGCGTATTCCTGATTTGCCCCGACAAATCGGGAATCGGTGCCATAATTGGCGCATGGAACGGGCGAGCCGAGTTGGTTGTGTTGGATGAGCTTCACAAGATGCCGAACTGGACATCTTTCCTGAAAGGAATTTACGACGTTGAGGGACTCTCTCCACCGTTGCTGGTCACCGGGAGTGCTCGGCTTGATATGTACCGGCGTACCGGCGAAAGCATGGCGGGAAGGTTTTTCCGTTACCGCTTGCACCCCTTTGATGTGCAGGAACTATCCGACCGTATGTCTGCCGAGGATACGCTGGATCGCATTCTCACTGTGGGCGGCTTTCCGGAACCGTTTTTGGCAAACGACCCGGAGTACTACCGTCGCTGTGGCGGGATGTCGCGAAGGATCCCAAGACGGTCAAGCGCTGGTTGGAGCTGTTGACCGAGCTATACGTCATCTTCCCAGTGCGCCCGTGGCACAGGAATGTTGCTCGGTCGGTGAGCAAAGAACCTAAATGCTACTTTTATGATACTGCCCAGGTTAAGGGGGAGAGAGGCGCCCGACTCGAGAACGCGGTGGC
>CAZQIK010000256.1:0-3854 GCA_964593085.1 uncultured Spirochaeta sp. | reverse complement strand
CCGATCTCGGTGGTGCGTGGCGACCACGAGGTGAGCGTAGAAAAGCTCTCTCGTTTACTCGGGAGACCAACTCTGCGCAAGGCTAGCCTTGAAGAGCTTGCCGGGCTGGGGTTTATACCCGGGTCTCTTTCTCCGTTGGGGGAGATTGGTAGCCGAGTTCCCTCGGTAGTAGACCCCGCATGCGCCAACAATCCCAATATGGTTTACGGCAGTAATGAACAGGACTATCATTACCTCAATGTTAACTTTGGCCGTGACTTTGCGTCTGAGAGAGTGGCGGATATTGCGCGAATAAACGAGACTCACAGCTGCATCCATTGTGGGACTCCGCTAAAAAACCGCCCCGCTACCGAGCTGGGGAATATTTTCCGGCTTGGCACCGCGTACTCACGTGCTATGGGGCTGAGCGTTCAGAACGAGCGCGGTGAGCGGTGTTTTCCCTACATGGGAAGCTATGGGATTGGTGTTGGCCGTCTTATGAGCGCGGTTGTTGAGGCAGGCGCCGATAAAGACGGCATCGTGTGGCCGGAGGCTCTTGCTCCCTTTGGGGCGTATCTGATGGGAGTTGGTAAGTCACCGAATGTAGCGCGGGCAGCCGAGGACCTCTACCAAAAGCTTGGGGCAGATGTATTGTTTGATGACCGTCACGAGTCGGTGAGTCGTAAGTTTAAAGATGCTGATCTTATCGGTATTCCGTATCGGATAATCGTCTCACAGGCGACGGTGCGTGACGGGACGGTTGAAGTGCGCAGCCGCGCAGACGGAACCGAGGATGTACTCACCATAGAGCAAACTATTGAGTTTGTGCGGGACCGTTATTTACGACATCGACGTGGGGGCGATACATGATACCCTTTGCGCTTACCAAAGAGCTCGTGGACCAGATACTCTATGGAATGGAGAATCAGGACTACGAGTACTGTCTGGATGTCGACACCGCGCAGGTAGTGCGTTGTGATCAATGCCCCAATCCTGACGACCCTGAGTCGTGTATTGCTATTCCAGAGTGGCGGCCGGTAGATGGCTTTAATATTATGGAGTCATTTCTTAGCGGATTGCGCAACCCGGTGTACCGGGAGAATCTTCGGCAAATTCTTGCCTCGGGGCATAAAGTCTTTCGCCGCTTTAAAGATACCGTTCGGCAAAACCGTGAAATTGAGCGGCAGTGGTTTGTACACAAAGAACGACGAATGCAAGCAGTTGTATACGAATGGTACAATCAGTTACGGGAGGTCTGGGGGCTGGACCCAATTGTACCGGATTACCCCGATAACGAAGACCTGGTGCTTTTTGATTTCAGCCTGCGGCGGCTCAACCCTACCGAAGAGGCTGAGCTTACCACAGAGCTGAGAGGCTATGACGAGGGCTCGTTTGTTGAACTTCACCGGGAGCTGCCGGAAGCAGTTGTAGAACACCTCTACACGCGATATCGTGCGGGACTCCCCGATATTGCCGAGCTAGAGTCGTTTGTTCTGGTTGTTGAGACTCCAACCGAGGATGTTGCGGGGTTCTTGTGGGCGGTAGAGGAGGACCTGGACGATGGTTCACGAATGTCTACCTTGGCGCAGCTGTACGTGCTGCCGGAGTATCGCGGTCTTGGAATTGCGCGAACCGCGCTTCCACGGTACCTACAGCAAGCTCATGGGCGCGGTGTGGGGTCGGTAGTTGTCGAGGTGCAGGCAGAAGCACGGAACTTTGCGGGATATCTTGAAAGCGAGGGCTTCCGGTCCGCAGCGGCCGCGTACGCATTGAATCTGCGTCGCTGGTGGGAGGAGAACCTCCCCGGGTAAAGCTGTGTCCCTACACGTGCTTTGCGCGCTCGGCTTCAGCTTTGGCGTGCAGTTCATCAAGTGCTACCGAGACTGCGTCGGCTGCCGCCTGCTTTAGATCCGAGTCCGGCGGGGCGGCCTCGCGCGCGGCGCGACGGAACTCGGAACACTCAATGACGTCGCTGGCACAGTGCACCAATACATCGGTATGAACTTCATCAAGCTCCATTTTCTCGGTCGGGTTTGGTACCAGAATGTTACCGGCTGAACCCACAAAAACCATGTAGTCAAAACTCTTGAGGTATGAATCTACTTCCTTCAAAACTCGCTTTGTATCTGGTTTGCCTGGTCGGTAGCGGGTTCCAGCCGGGAATACCAGAATAATATGGCCGTCGTACTTCAGGCGAATCATCTGCTTGAGCGCTGCGCGGTTAATTTCCCGGCTGTAGGTTTTTTCCGCATCGTACGTGTCGGTGCCTGCCAAGGCTTCCAACGAACGCGAGGGGTAAACCACAACGCGACTGAAGGACTCGGCGAAAGCCAAAACAAAATCACTGGTAATATTGAGCTTTAAACTGGCAATTGCAACAATACGGTCTGCTACCTCGGCAGCCTTTTTGCTAGCTTGTTGCAGAAGATAGAAGATGCTGGGTATATCGAAGTTACTGTAGTGCTCACTGAGAATGAGGCAAGACTTGCCCTGCGCAGTTAGCTCGGCAAGCTTCTCCATTGCCTCTGCATTGGCAAAATGGCTCTTGGGATGGATAGTACCGGCAACGAGATTTTCCACTATGCGCCGATTTGCCTCGTTCCCTTTTTGATACACATTCTCTGGGGTGATGGTGTCCGGGTGGCGGGAGTTTTTTACCATTTCCCGGGCTTGATCATAATAAAGTTCTTTAACTGTTGCCACGGTAGCACTCCTTCTCTTCGTTTGCGCGGAGCCCATAGCCTATGTTTTCCGCCCTCGTGTGTCAAGAAAGAGGTGCTTCCTGTAGTGTAGCTCGGTGGCAAGCGGTAGCTTATGGAATAAAGATTTCCGAGACATCGTACCCTTCGTGGCTATGCAAGCGACGGTCGTTTAGTGGGTCGTTGATCCGCCGTCCAGCCCCGACAAACTGGTAGCCATGTCGGCCCGAGGAGATCCTCAGTCGTATATGATAGAGTCCAGGTTCGATTTCTTGCATTACATGCATGTAGGGATCCCAGTTGTTGAAGTCGCCCACTAAAGTCACGCGACGGTTAGGGGCGGTCTCCAAAGTGAACTCAACACTACCGTCGTCTCGAACGACCGGACTGCGAAGCTCGGTAGCCTGTTCGGGGAGTTCGAATACCGAGAGTCGCACCCCATGCGCGTCACTGTAGCCATCTGGGTTCTCAGGATCGGCGCTCCAATGGCCGTCGCTTACAAATCGATAGCGGAGTTCCTCAACGTTTTCCGGGATCGGGTAGAGCAGGAAATGCACTCCTTGCTCATTACGAAACATTACGTGGGTGGTTCCATAGTTTTCATGCTCAAAGACCACCCCAACGTACCGCGGATTGCGGTCAGCCCGAGCTGCTTGATCAGGCGCGGTGTCAGAGATATCCGCACGAACCGCGCTCCGGGGAGCCAGCCCGTTCTGCGTTTGCTGAGGTAGATATGTAAAAAGAATATACGTGTCAATTATACGCGGTGCCTCGGCTTCCTCCATGCCAGAAAGCCGTACATGTAGCATAAGGTCGATATTGTCGGGCAGGCCAGGAGTTGCGCCAAGCTGCGAGGGTGACCACGCGACCAGCATCGTAGCAACGAAAAACGTTACCGTAGCAAGGTTAGTTGGAACCACGCGCGACAGCCATAGACCAAGTTGAGCCGCTAATGCTTGGCGATATTCCCGCAGTATACAATCCATGATACTGTACAAATCGGAATACCCATGCTGCGCCTTAACAGCCACAGTCATATTTTGCGGCAAATAACCGACAATGTGAAGTAGGATTAAGAATGCCGAGTCGCGAAGATATCCAGCAATTTGATAGACACCTCATGGATTTAGGCGACGAGCCTGCAGTGTTAGCGGAGTGGGGAGAAACCTATGAGCC
>CAZQIK010000255.1:0-3893 GCA_964593085.1 uncultured Spirochaeta sp. | reverse complement strand
CGGCACGGGTTTTGTTGTACTCATGCCGTTGTAGCGCTGCGACGACAGCCTCGCGTTCAAGTTGTTCAAGAGTGCCCCGCGGCTCGGGCCGTATCTTTGTAGCATGAACATGAAAATCGCGTTCGCCGAGCTCGTCAGCTTCGCATAGAATAACTGCTCTCTCAACCAAGTTTTCCAGCTCGCGCACATTACCTGGAAAAGGATACTCTTTGAGCGCTTGGATGGCCTCTGAGGTGACGGCGGTTATATGTTTGCCTGTACGCTCTGCGACTGTGCCGAGGAAATGACGCAGGAGCCCAGGAATGTCCTCCGGTCTTTCCCGGAGCGCAGGTAGGTGAACCCTGATCACGTTCAGCCGATAATACAGGTCTTCCCTGAAGCTTCCTTCGCGAACCATCACGTCAAGGTCCCTGTGGGTTGCTGCTACAATGCGAACATCAACCGGGAGCAAACCCGTGCCTCCAAGACGTTGGATCTTACGTTCCTGAATGACACGGAGCAGCTTGACCTGTAAAGGCAAGGGCATGTCTCCAACTTCGTCCAGAAACAAGGTGCCGGATGACGCTAACTCAAACATTCCTTCTTTGCGCCGATCGGCCCCGGTGAAAGCACCTCGTTCATAGCCAAACAGCTCACTTTCTATTAGGGTCTCGGGTAACCCACCCAAGTTTACTGCCAAAAACGGCGCTTGTGAGCGGCGGGAAACGGTATGTATACGGCGTGCGAGCACCTCCTTACCGGTGCCACTTTCGCCGGTGATAAGGATCGTACTGTCCGTTGGAGCAGCCTTCCGTACAAGTTCGTATACCTCTTGCATTGCGGCATTACGAGTCTCTTCTCCTTGATGCCGGCTGGACTCCTCGCTAAAACGTGAGGCAGCAGCCGTGCGTCGTAACCGGTGAGCCTCAACGGCCTGTTTCAGCCGCAGTAATAACTCATCTGGGTCGAAAGGTTTTACAAGGTAGTCAGCTGCACCTAATTTCATTGCGCGCACCGCATCTCTCACCTCGCCATGAGCGGAAATCATGACTACCGGTAACGACGGTCCTTCGGCTCGCGTCCATTCAAGTACCGCCAACCCGTCAATGCCTGGCATACGGAGGTCCAGCACTGCAGCGTCAAAGGCCTCCTCGGCAAGTACTCTGCGGGCGGCCTCACCATTTTCGACGGTCCGGGCTTCAATACCCTCGAGCTTGAAGTATTCGGCCACCGAATTACGGATGTTTGGCTCATCGTCGGCTATGAGAACGCGCATACACCTTTATCCTCCCGGCTGCAATCTGTGTTTTTGGGTTACGTTCCCTGGTCAGTTCCATGGTTGAGCCCGCGGTAAGGACACAATAAACTCCGCTCCGCCCTCGTCTGACCTGCCCACAGTTACTTTACCACCCGCTGACTCAACAAACTGCCGTACCACGGCTAGCCCGACGCCACTACCGTGTGGTTTGGTGCTGTAAAATGCTCCGAAAATGCGTTCCCTATCTTCAGGTGCAACGCCGGGCCCGGCATCACTCACCGTCAGCCGATAGCTCCGACGATGCTGCAACAGAGATAATCGCACCGGTATCTCGGAAGGAGAGGCTTCAAGCGCGTTGCTCAATAGGTTTTCTACTATCGAGCGAAGCCGAGCTGGGTCGGCATTCAGTGGCGCCGGGCTCGCAGGCAACTGCGCGGTGACGCGGCCGTTGTACTGCCTGCACGTTTCGTGGAGGAACTCTACCAGATCTAGTTGCTCTGGGGTGCCTGCGCCGGAGCGTAAAAAGTTTCGCATCTCGTCTACCAGCACCACAATCCGCTGGGTTTCCTTTTCCAGAATCTCAATCCCGGACTGCATCTCGGCGTTGCCCTGTATCTGTAGCCTTTTGTGCAGCAGCGCGGTCTGCATCCGTATTGCGCCAAGGGGATTCTTAATCTCATGGGCGAGGGTGCGAGAAGCGTGACCAAGCTCCACAAGTTTTTGGCGGCGCTCCTCCTGTGCTGCAAACCGTTCAAGACGGTGATGAAGCATGATTGCCGCAAGCGAGAGTCCGGCAAGTGCCAGTGCGAATCCGGTTAACACAAGACGGCCAAATCTCTGTTCGGCTAAGTGGTCCGTTATATTGTAGTCTACGAGGACTAACGGCTGGGCCGGTACGCCATGCATCCGGGACCCTGGCCCTCTCATTGAAGGCCGCTCCGCCTCGGCGGCGCCAAGCGGTGTGCGGCCCATTGGCATGGTGCGTCCGAGGACACGCACAACTCGGATGCGGGGAGGTTCGGCGTCGCGCAGGAGAGTATAGCCTTCTGCATCGGTGGGACTAAGCTCACTGGGTACGCTGCCGTGGTGCAGCTGCAACTCGCCCGAAGAGTTGTAAATGCCGAATCCAATAATACTGGGGTCGATTTCCGCTGGATCTATAGGACGCCGTTGAACAAAGAGCTCAAGAATGACTGCAGAGGCTTGAAGGCTTTCATACTCCATGAGTAAGTCGTGCCCGTGAGCGCTCCGACGAGATAACATCAGGAGAGCTGGCGCCATGACGAGTGCGGTTGAAGTTATGAGAAGCGGAACGGCAATACGTCGTGTCAGAGACCGTCTTGTCCATGTTTCCATCATGAGGCATTATTATACTTGATATGCACTATATTTGCTGGCCTGTCGGCATGCGAAGATTCTCAAGCTTTTTAACTGGAGTTAGCTAACATGAATGCTTTTGAAGGATTAGAACCTCGCAGTCTATGGGCGGCTTTCGAGGCCGTTACCCGTATCCCCCGGCCGTCCCAAAAGGAAGAGAAAGTTCGTGCATGGTTGATAGAGGAGGCCAAGAAACGAAACTTCTCTCACCGCACCGATTCCGTCGGCAACCTTGTGGTAAACGTGCCAGCAAGCTCGGGCAAGGAGGGTAGACCAACGGTCGTGCTACAGGGGCACATGGACATGGTCTGCGAAAAAAACCGAGCTGTCGAGTTTGATTTTCAGAAGGATGCAATCCGAGTTGTGCGTGACGGTGACTGGCTCAAGGCAGACGGCACGACCCTGGGGGCCGATAACGGGATTGCGGTGGCCATGATGCGTGCCCTTCTCGAAGATAACGTAGAGCACGGGCCGTTAGAGCTCCTATTTACTATGGACGAGGAAAGCGGCCTTATAGGAGCGTTGGAGCTCGATCCATCCCTCATAACTGGGCGAATTTTGGTAAATCTAGACAGTGAGGATGAGGGCGTTGTCTGCATTGGCTGTGCAGGAGGCAAGAACACCGAAGGTAAGGTGCCGCTAAGCACTGAATCGGTTCCGAAAAACTCTGTGAGTTATGAACTTGAGGTGCTTGGCCTCAATGGCGGGCATTCCGGTACCGAGATCCATGTGGGCCTGGGGAACGCAATATCGTTGTGCGCACGGGTGCTTGACCGTCTTTCCCGGCAAGCGCCACTACGACTCTCCGCTCTAAGCGGTGGTGATAAACACAATGCAATTCCGCGAGAGTGTGCGGTTGTGCTGTCGGCGCCGAAGGAATCCGGTGAAAAACTTAAGAACCTGGTATCGGAAATAGAGAAAGAACTACAGAGTGAAATCGGAGACGTAGAACCGAAACTGCGGGTCACGCTGAGCGAAACATCCACACCGGCTGGAGCAGCAACGACGCCGGACTCAAGTGTGTCACTTATCCGGACCTTGCTTCTCGTACCGCATGGTGTGCTGGGTATGAGCAGGATTACCCCGGGAGTTGTGGAGACCTCAAGCAACCTGGCGGCCGCAAAGATCCAAGGAGAGACACTCGAACTACTCACAAGTCAGCGTTCAAGCGTAGCAAGTCTTTGTAACGCTGCTGCTGAACGGGTTTGTGCTGCGGCTGAGGCCGCGGGCGGCTCGGTGCGGTACGTAAGTGAGCACCTTTGCCCCGCGCATGGCCAGT
>CAZQIK010000254.1:0-3902 GCA_964593085.1 uncultured Spirochaeta sp. | reverse complement strand
AGGGGTACTTCTTAAATATAAATTCCCCGAACCTTTCCAACCTTGAGATGCAGGTAGAGGTGACATCGCCTTGTGTTCGGGTGTATCATGACGCCTTAGCCGAGTTTTCGACGCCAATTGGTGATAAATACTTCTTTATGAACGGAAAACCGGTTGAGACCGATCTTGTCCCGGGGACAGATTGGTATGCGGTATCGCATGGTGCAATATCGCTAAGTGCAATTCAACTGAATCCGGTGAGTCATGAGCATTCGAAGGCCTACGAACAACTACTCCTCACCCGCAGATAGGGGCGGAGCCAACAAGGGTGCCGGGCGAGGTCTATCCCATGCCGATGTGCCTCGGAAAGGCAGGAGCGCTACCAAGTCCAAAGGCCCTGCACCCGGCAACCCACTACGAGAGGGCGTCCGTCTATTTCAGCAAAAGAAGTATGATGCTGCAGTGCAGGAGTTGTTGCAGGCTAAGCCTTCGAGCGAAGATTACCCGCGGCTTTCATACTATCTTGGCCTCTGTTACACCCATTTACATAGTTATGATGAGGCGCTGCTGTATCTTGAACAAGTAGTGACGTCGGAAATCGGCCTTCCGCACATTTATCAGAGTCGCATGATCCTTGGTTACATCTATACCATAACAGAACGTTACCGGCTTGCCGAGTTTGAGTTCAGCAAGTTGCTTGATGAGGGCTTTGAGTCGGCAAAGGTGCACGCGGCTCTTGGCCATGTGCTCTTTGCTCAAAATCAAAGTGGCAACAGTATAGAACACCTAGAGCGTGCGCTGGAAATGGATCCCGAGAACGCTACGGCGCTTAACTCCCTTGGTTACGTAATGGCGGAGAACGACACGCGTCTTTCCGAGGCGTTTGAGTACTGTAAACAGGCGGTTAAAGCCGCGCCGCATAATCCGGCTTATTTAGACAGCCTGGGCTGGGTTCTCTTTCGTCGGAGACAACTCCCGGAGTCGCGGCGAGTTCTTTCTGAGGCGCTGAAAAAGGCGCCGAACCACTCCGATATCCGGGCGCATCTGCGTACGGTGATTGATGAGATAAAACGTGACGGAGAAACATCACTGAACTCAAGCAGTGGGGCTGAGGTACCTGAGGAATGAAACCGAAAGTCTTGTGTGGTCTTCTGGTTGTAGCGCTCGCAGTGTTTCCAGTTCTTTTGGCGGCGCCACAACAAATTGACATGGATGCGCTATCCGCCGAAGAAGATTTTCGCTGGGGAGTACGTGCATTTCAGAACGCACGTTACAACGAGGCAATCTTGTCTTTTGAACAGTCTTTAGCAAATAGAGCGGATGTTCCTATTGTCCGTGAATGGTTGGGGCGGGCCTACTACTACTCAGGTTTCTACGAACCGGCCATTGATGTGTGGGAAGCCCTTATAGCCGAAGGGTATGCGCAAAGTCGACTTTCCAACCGAATTGAACTGATTCGGGCCGCGCAGGGGGTTGGACCCGAAACAGCTCCTGAAGACCGTTTCGTCATGAGTGCCGAGATAAATGGGCAGCAAGCGGATCAAGTAGTGTTTCAGCGCCCCACAACGATAGAACCGTTGGCTGACGGGTCTTTCATGGCCGCTTCGTATGGGACCCATGAGGTACATGTGTTTAATGCCAACGGAGTTGTCACGCAAACCTTGCGTGGAGGCCTTGAGGGTTTTAACAGGCCCTTTGATATTGCTTTAGATCGCGAAGGGAGAGTCTACGTCAGTGAGTTCGGAGCCGACCGTATTTCGGTACTAGATCAAGCAGGACGCCGCCTTTTTTCGTTTGGTGCTCGTGGCATTGGTGAGGGGAGTTTTCTTGGTCCGCAGTATGTATCGTTAGACGACGAAGAGTTTATTTACGTAAGCGACTGGGGCAACCGGCGGGTGAGTAAGTTCGATCGTGAGGGGAGCTTTGTTCTTTCCTTTGGCCGGCCTCGTGCGGGTTTCTCAGGACTTTCTCGGCCAACCGGTCTTGTCTATCTTGACGGATTTCTGTACGTTGCCGATTTAGGAAGTCAGGCTATTTATGTTTTTGATAAAAGCGGGAATTATGTACGGGCAATTCGCGATATCGGCCTTACTCGCCCAGAGTCGCTCTCAGCGTATACAGGTGGCCGGTTGCTTGTGGCCAACGGTTCCGAGGTCGTTTTGCTGGACCCCGAGCGCGAGACCGTACGTCGCGATTTTGACCTGGATCGGCTGCCGGATAGGGTCACCTCGGTGAAAGCCGATGCCAACGGCAATATCATTACTACCGACTTCGACCGGGATACGATTATGGTCTTGTCACCTATGTCTTCGCTGTATGCCGGACTTGATGTGCGCATAGATCGGGTTAACTCGGACAATCATCCCGAGGTGTTGTTGGAAATAAGTGTGAGGGACCGTTCAGGTCGACCTCAATTAGGCTTGGACACACGGAATTTTGTCATTACCGAGGATGCCGGTGGAATCCTCGAAGGTCCGGAGATGATTTTTGCCGGGCATGAGATTGCTCCAAGTGAGAGTGCTGTAGTTGTTGAGCGCCATCAATCCATGGAGGCGTACTCCAACGATGTACGAGGCGTTACCGAGGAACTCCTTGGAGCCCTCGGTACCAGCTCCAGGAGTTTTGTAGTCGGTGGAGAGGAAGCTCCGGGAATTGTTGCTGAACGGTCTGAATCTATTGGTGATAAGGCACGAGCTGCTGCCGGTGGTGACTACCATGACTCTGCCGCTATAGACCGCGCAATTCGGCTCGCGGTGGGGTCCCTCATAGACTCACCGGCGCCACGCGAGATGATTATTGTAACCGACGGCGCTAAAACAGAGGATCGTTTTCAGAACTTTGGCTTGCAGGAGACGCTTCAATACCTGCACGTAAATGATGTACGCGTGTCGGTGGTGTACCTGGAGTCCAACATCGAGCTGCCGGAGTTCGAGTATCTTGTCCAGGAAACCGGCGGCCGTACCACGTACGCCTTTGAGGCAACCGGACTATCGCCCTTTGTTGAGCAGTTGCTTACAAGGCGTGCTGGCCGATATGTTCTGCGTTACGTATCGGCAAAGGATACCGAGTTCGGCCGTCGCTACATACCGCTGGAGATAGAGGTTGCTCATCTACGGCGTACCGGCCGTGATGAAACGGGGTATTTTGCACCCCTACGCTTTTGACACGATAGCACATCAAATTAGTATTATATAGTTCAGGAGGAGAGTATGCCCGAGGATCCGACCTCTGGTGTTATGGAGGACGTCCGCGAGCAGGTTGAGAAAGAGCTTCAGGAACCGACCCAGTACCGAGTGCTCATACATAACGATCACTACACGACGATGGAGTTTGTGACTGAAGTTATCATGGTCGTGTTTCATAAGACCGTGATGGATGCGACGAAGATTATGTTGGATGTACACCGCAAGGGGCAGGGCGATGTTGGTATATACACCTACGATATCGCCCTAACCCGAGTGACGCGGGTACGAGAGATGGCACGTGAGCGAGAATTCCCGCTTAAGTGCACCATGGAAGAAGTGTAAACACGCGAGGCCAAACGCGATATGCAGATAAATACGGAACTCCAAGCCATTCTTAATGCGGCCTACCAAGAGGCAAAACAACGAGGACACGAGTACCTCACGCCCGAGCATGTGTTGTATGCAGCAACTCATTTTGAAGCTGCACGGGAGTTATTGAAGGCCTGTAGCGCATCTCCCGACGGGATTCGCAATGAGGTTGATGAACACCTTAAGGTCCATGTCCCTACCGTTGCGGGTGGCGAGCCTTTTCAGTCAATTCAGTTCCAGCACGTGATTGAGCGTGCGGTGTTCCACACCGAACAAGCGCAAAAAGCGGAGGTTGATATCGGAGATATTCTGGTCTCAATTCTCGATGAAGAAGAGTCGCATGGCTCGTACTTTCTCCGTAAATCTGGC
>CAZQIK010000253.1:0-3917 GCA_964593085.1 uncultured Spirochaeta sp. | reverse complement strand
AGCAATTCTCCCAGGCGCAAGACGCCAAAGATGCACCGTGTAGACCTTTTTTATTATTTACTTATCAAGGCCGCCATTTCTATTTGGTAGATACCTTTCTCGTTCTCTTTAGAAAACTTTCGGTAGATATAAGCCGGTTCAATCTAAAGAAAATTCATAGGATTCCGAACATGAAATTGAGACCCCAAGTGAGGGGGGCGAATTCTTCGGACATGGATGTCCGACCAAAAGATTCCAAGGAGGAGTCATGATAATCAATCACAACATGAGCGCTATGTTCTCCCAACGGCAACAGAAGTTCAACGTACTGGAGACCCAGGGCAACATGGAAAAACTCTCTTCGGGAATGCGCATTAACCGCGCGGGCGACGACGCCAGCGGTCTGGCCGTATCCGAAAAAATGCGTTCGCAAGTTCGTGGTCTCCAACGAGCCGAGAGAAACGCAGCTGACGGCATTTCGTTGATCCAGACCACCGAGGGCTATCTTCAGCAGTCCCAGGATATCCTCCAGCGTATCCGTGAACTTGCTGTTCAGTCCGCCAACGGTATCTATACAGATGAAGACCGGATGCAGATTCAGGTAGAGGTGTCACAGCTGGTAAGCGAGGTCAACCGAGTTGCGTCACATGCGCAGTTCAACGGAATGAACCTTTTGACCGGGCGATTTGCCGCTGAAACCGGAACCAACGTAGTCACTGCTAGCATGTGGTTTCACATTGGTGCAAACATGGACCAGCGCGAACAAGTCTTCATCGGTACTATGACAGCTCAGGCATTGGGCATTCAGAGTACAGACGGATTACCACACACAGCTAGCTTTATCTCACTGTCCACTCCCGACAGCGCCAACGCAGCCATCGGTGTATTGGACGTAGCCTTGAGAACCGTTAGTAAGCAGCGTGCTGATCTTGGTGCATACCAAAACCGACTCGACTATGCCCGTCAGGGTCTTTCTGTCGGCGCCGAAAATCTACAGGCCGCCGAGTCGCGTATTCGTGACACCGACATGGCAGAGGAAATGGTAAGCTTTGTGACAAACCAGATACTTAACCAGACTTCTAACGCTATGCTTGCCCAGGCAAACCAGCAACCACAAATGGTTCTGCAGTTGCTGCAGTAAGCCACACATGACGTCGGTACGGCCGTCCCCAACGGTACGGCCAGCATGTTCGTTGCCGACACGTTCAGATAAGAGGTTACCCAGTATTTGGGTAACCTCTTTTTTTACACAAAGCGCCCCTTCCCGAACCATTTATTCATGGCCATACTACAATAATGAAACCTGATTCTGAGCAAGTTCCTTACCGAGGCGCGCGCCTACCCCAGCGTCTTGAAGAGGCTGCCTGCGTCTTTACTAACGCAGGCTTCAAGGTGTTTTTAGTAGGCGGTGCAGTCCGCAATTTGATAATGAAGCGCCCGCCTGCGGACTTTGATCTGGCCACTAACGCTCATCCAGAGAAGGTCATGCAACTCTTTAGGCGAGTAATTCCAACGGGAATTGACCACGGTACTGTAACAGTTCTCTACCGAGGACTTTCACTAGAGGTGACTACATTTCGAAGCGAGGGGGCATATAGCGATGCTCGCAGACCCGACTCGGTTAGCTTCGGCAACGACATAATTGAGGACCTTGGCAGACGAGACTTCACGATGAACGCGATGGCAATTGATCTCGAGCAAAAGGTGCTCCTTGATCCTTATGGCGGTCGGAACGACATTAAACAAGCACAGGTCCGAGCTGTCGGGAACGCTGCTGAACGACTTAACGAAGATGCGCTGCGGATTCTGCGAGCAATACGGTTTTCAGTGCAACTTGATTTTCAATTGGCTCCAGAAACTATCTCTGCCTTGTCTCCTGTCGCGCACAGACTTTCGGCCGTATCTGTAGAACGCGTACGCATTGAACTGGAAAAGATGCTTAGGTCTTCAGAACCGTCTGCTGCCTTTCGAATCTTTCGAGACCACGGAATTCTTCCCCATATCTTGCCTGAGTTCCTACCCTGCATAACCGCACCAACTGGAGATGACACCCCTAATCTGTCACTGTATGAGCATCTCATTCGAACCATGGATGCGACTCCAAAAGATAAACTAGAGTTGAGACTTGCGGCATTACTTCACGATATCGGTAAACATAGTACTCAGACGCGCAACAACTCCGGTGAACTGCACTTCATCGGACATGAACAAGTCTCGGCGCGGATAGCCGTCGAACTGTTACAAAGGCTTTGCTTTCCAACCCGCGTAATCCGGCGCGTTGAACACTTAATAATGCACCATATGTTCCTATACGAGTCGTCCTGGAGCCGGGCTGCGGTTCGACGCTTCATTGTTCGCGTCGGCAAGGAAAACATCGTTGATCTTGTCCAACTACGCCGCGCCGATACAATTGGGAAGCATGGTATTACCGTGCCAGCACCAGCTCTCAATGAGCTTCTTCAACGAGTTGAACACGAGAACAAATCATCAGCGATTTCTGGTACGAAAGACCTCGCCTTGGGAGGTCACGACCTTGCTGAGATAGGAATTCCAAAAGGGCCGGAAATGGGGAAGATTCTTGAACAGCTTCTTGAAACGGTACTTGATGACCCCAAAATGAATACCAAGCCGCAGCTCCTAAAGGTTGCAAAACGCCTGCACGAAACGAGATTTAAGCCTCTTGCGGAGTGACTCTTGCGGTATGAGGCGATGAATCCAATTACCGATCATGAGGAATGATTATTGTGAAGCTGGCCAACATCTATACCTTCTCAAGTCAAGTCATCTTTTTTAACTTTGGATGATATTCCAAGCTTATCGTTTTTTATTGCTTTGTTGACTTTCGTAGACTTAGAGCCTTTAACACCACGATCGATGGTCTCAAACGCTAATGCGGCAGCATTTTGTTCCGCTTCTTTTTTGTTCGCACCCTTTCCGGGACCATAACTTTTCTCGTCAACAACTACCTCGATCCAAAACGTCTTATCGTGATCCGGTCCAGTTTTTTTAACTAAACGATATCTTGGGTAGGTCTTATAGGTTTTTTGTACATATTCTTGGAGCAACGTTTTGTAGTCTTTGCGATGACGATTTTCAAGCACTTTGGTAATCTCAGGCACTACGTGACGTAACACAAACTTTCGCGCTGGCCTGAAGCCAGAATCGACGAAGAACGCCCCTATAATGGCCTCCATACAGTCGGCTAGTAGCGCCTTCTTGTTTCGTCCACCGGAGTTCTCTTCGCCTTTCCCGATGAGTATATATGTGTGAACCTCAATTCTGCGGGCCACCTCGGCAAGACTATCCTCTGATACAACGAAAGACTTAATTTTGGCAAGGTCACCCTCGGCGCGATCGCTAAGGTTT
Organism: uncultured Spirochaeta sp.; assembly: GCA_964593085.1. Classification (GTDB taxonomy): domain Bacteria; phylum Spirochaetota; class Spirochaetia; order DSM-27196; family SLAA01; genus SLAA01. Next base: position 572 of record CAZQIK010000253.1, on the reverse strand, counting down.
TCAAACAGATATTCAGCAACAACCAGACCGAGGACTGAATCACCAAGAAACTCTAATCGCTCATTGTTATCTACTTCCTTGTTCGACTCATTAGCAAAAGAGCGATGAGCAAAGGCAAGATTCAAAAGCTCGATGTCACGAAACTTGATTCCACTCTGCCGCTCAAAAAGCTGTAGCTCCTTGCGACGATGACTGGAAACAGCTGGAGGGTGGTAGTCACTTGACTTCTTAGGTAGGAGCACAACAAGACCTAGTGGGAAAACATTGAACAAAGCCCGAGGATAGTTTCCCTTAGTAAGTGAAACTATCCCCAAACTTTATTTGTATTACTGCTGCTGAGAACGAATAAACTCGAGTGCGTCTTTAACGGTTTCGAATTCGTTAGCCTTCTCATCCGGAATTGAAATGCCCATCTCTTCTTCAATAGCGTAGACAAGCTCATAGGTATCCAGGCTATCGGCGCCGAGATCCTGTCGAAAGGACGAGTCCATCGTGACCTTGCTCTCGTCGACCTCAAGTTTATCTGCAACAAGCTTCTTCATCTTCTCGAAAAGTTCATCCATGACTACTGC
>CAZQIK010000252.1:0-3918 GCA_964593085.1 uncultured Spirochaeta sp. | reverse complement strand
GTCGGGCAGCAGGTGTTGACTAAGCGTCGCAAACTGCAGTCCGCATAAGCCTATCAAAGGAGTATTACGCATATGACACGAGAGTTTGAAGGTAAAACTGAAAAAGACGCAATTGATGCTGCAATAGTCGAACTCCAATTAGAGCGAGATGAGTTTGATGTAGAGATTGTCGATACTCAAAAGTCGGGTCTATTTGGTATGTCAAAAAAGGTTCGCATACGGGTGCATACCAGTAGCGACTATGCTCCGGTCATTGACACCCAACCGGAAAACGACTTTGAGCACGGAATCATCGATTTTGTGGGTGGAATGATTGAGCGAATGGGATACTCCGCAGCGATCGTCATAAAGTACCGTGAGCCCGGTAAGCTTGGTCTTAGAATAGACTCGGAAAGCTCAGGAATTCTTATTGGACGAAAAGGGCAGAACCTTGATGCGCTCCAGTTATTGGCAAACGTAGTCGCAGGACGACTATATGGCGATGAAATTAAGATTATCCTGGATACAGAGAACTACAGATCGCGAAGGGAAGAGAGTCTTGTTCGACTCGCCCATCAAGTTGGTGATCAGGTGCTCCGGGAGAAGGAATCCCGCCTGTTGGCGCCAATGAATCCCTTCGAGCGTCGTCTTATCCATACGGCCTTGACCGACATCGAGAATATTGCTACTAAAAGTGAGGGTGAAGGGCTTTACAAACAGGTTCGCGTATATTATCGTGGAGTTTAATTAGTAGCACCCTCACAGTATCTGTCACGCAGACTTTCATTGTGGATAGGTTGTGGAAAAAACTCGGATTCCGGTCCGAGTTTTTTTTGGTCGTTTTGGGCTGCCTAGCAGGCATTAAGTTCCGACCATGTAACTGCTGTATAATCCACGGAAATGCGCGACTCTTAGGGTAAAATCTCTAATAATTAAATTCATTTTTAGTTTTTAAGCCACCTAAAGCGGGCCAGCACAGTCCTACCTTTCGGTAGTCTTCTCCAATGCTATTGAGTCGTTTTGACTATCCCTGCGCGTATTCTGCTGGCCGCATGTGTATAACCTGTGAGTAACTTTGCGTAGTTTTCATAAAGCTTTGTAATAAAACCATTACGTTCAATGATTTATCTCAATGTTCGGTCTACTTGGACCATCCAGTACTGCCGAGCAGGTGTTTTTGAAGAATATCCGGTGGTAGACCGGGCTTTTTGATTGTACACTGCCAATATGGACGACACACTCCAACACACTCCCTTTTTTAACCTTCATAAAAAACAGCAAGCCCGCTTTGCTCCCTTTGCTGGGTGGGAGATGCCAATTCAGTATGCAGATGGCGCAATAGCCGAACACAAACACGTACGAGCACACATCGGAGTCTTTGATACTTCGCATCTGGGTCGCTTCGAAGTTCAACGGAGCGACGCGGCGGCATTTCTTGATTATGCACTAAGCAGCGATATTCTCACACTTGATACCCTGCGATCGGACTTGGATATCGAGTTAGTATACCGTTCAGGCGAATTCGATCTACGACCGATCGGCCTTGCTGCGCGCGACAGCTTACGCTTGTTGTACTGTCCATAATCCTGAAGATGGCGGCCAGATTGGCGTAGTGGTGACCGGTATGTATGAGCCGACGGTTGATGCCTATGCCGCGAACGTGTACCTTGAGAAGGCGCTTAACAGAATTGGACGAGAGCGACTGGTTTGGCGTTACACGCCCACCCTGTTTGCACTACATAGTAAGGAGCAAAAGAGTATGAATTTTGACACAAATGCACGGTATCTGGAGTCACATGAATGGGCGCGAAAAGATGGAGACCTGGTTGTATGTGGTGTGTCCGACTACGCACAGGACAGTTTGGGAGACATCGTATTTGTCGAACTACCGGAAGTTGGTGCAACCTTTACCAAAGGTGATGCCTTTGGAGTAGTTGAGAGCGTAAAAGCTGCGAGTGACGTTTACATGCCGGTGGGCGGTGAAATCGTTGAGATCAACGGTGATCTTGAGGACAGTCCTGAGACCGTAAACTCTGATCCTTTTGGCACCGGGTGGCTGATTAAGGTCAAACCTAGTAATGCCGACGACCTTGAGTCACTCCTCTCGGTGGACGACTACAAAAAATTTACCGAGGGTCTGGACGCTTAGACAGTGTACGGTCAACGAAACGCCGCTCCGAACAAGGAGTAAGCGAGAACATGGCATACATAGCAAGTAGCGATCAAGATCGGAAAAAATGCTTAAAAGGATCGGTGTTGGCTCGATCCAAGAATTATTTGACGACATTCCGAAAGCACTTCGCTTCCCCGAACTCGGGTTGCCAGCGCCTTACTCCGAGTTAGACTGCATGGCCGAGCTGGAGAGCTTGGCCGCAGAAAATCTAAGCTCAGGTGCCACGCTATCTTTTTGGGGCGCTGGTGCCTGGAACCATTTGATTCCAAGTGTAGTTCCGTTCCTGGCAGGTAGGGGTGAATTTGCAACCGCCTATACTCCATATCAGGCCGAGGCGGCAATGATGAGTGTCAATGTTTCGCGAGGCGAGAGAAAACAGGTGCTCGTTTCTGGCGGTGTACATCCCGAATGATCTTTCCTACGGCGGTCCATATCTCGGGATCTTTGGTACACGCAAAGATCTGGCTCGTAAAATGCCGGGTCGTCTTGCGGGCGCAACAGTAGATACTGAGGGCAGTAGGGGTTTTGTTCTCACGCTCAACACTAGAGAGCAGCATATACGGCGCGACAAGGCAACAAGCAACATATGCACCAATTAAGCGCTCATGGCGCTGCGAACGGCAATCTATCTGACGGCAATGGGGCCGTAAGGTCTAAAACGGTTTGCTGAAATTTGCTATAATCGGTCTCACTATGCCGCCGAGCGAATGAACAAGCTTCCAGGATACTCTGTGCCAGATTTGAGTGCGCCGGTAGCCGGAACGCAGTCGCATTCCGTCTTTTTCAAAGAATTTGTAGTACGTACACGAAGACCCGCCAAAGAGCTCGTGAACGAGCTTGCCGAGGAAGGCATTATCCCTGGACTTGACTTGGGTCGATATTATTCCGCTCGTAAAAACGAGCTCTTGATTGCCGTAACTGAAATGAACACCCTAAACTGCTATTCGAAATTTCCCGTCCTGGCCGCCGTAAAGTCCGCCTGCCGGAGAATGAAGTCCCGGAAACCACAATACCGGCAGGGTTGTGTCGAGAGACACTCACACTTCCCGAGCTAAGCGAGTTAGATGTAGTTAGATACTTCACTCGCCTTTCACAGCTCAACTTCTCTATAGATACAAACTTTTACCCGTTGGGATCGTGTACCATGAAGTACAATCCCAAGCTTAACGAGGCTACATCCTCGCTTGAGGGCTTTGCGGGCCACCATCCGCTTACCCCAATGAAATTCTCACAAGGTAGCCTTGAACTCATATATCGACTTCAAGCCCAGCTTAGTGAAATTTCAGGGTTTGCTCAGGCAAGTTTGCAACCGGCTGCCGGGGCTCAAGGTGAGCTCACAGGCGCGCTGATGATTCGCGCGTACCACACACACCGTGGGGAAACCAAACGCCGAAAAATGCTCATTCCGGATAGCCCTCATGGAACGAATCCCGCAACCGTGACCATGGCGGGATACGAAGTGGTGGAGATTCCATCAGATTCAGAGGGTAACGTGGATCTTGCGGCGCTCAAGGCGGCGTGCGACGACACTGTTGCCGGGCTCATGATTACGAACCCCAATTCCCTTGGGCTTTTCGAGCGAAGCATTGAGCAGGTTACAAAGGCCGTCCATGATTGCGGAGGACTGGTTTACGGTGACGGTGCGAACATGAATGCAATTCTTGGTATTCTGCGACCGGGAGATGTTGGCATTGATGTCATGCACTTTAATCTCCAAAAAACGTTCTCCACGCCGCACGGCGGAGGTGGGCCTGAATCCGGACCGG
>CAZQIK010000251.1:0-3938 GCA_964593085.1 uncultured Spirochaeta sp. | reverse complement strand
AAGCCATCTGTCGGATTCGAACCGACGACCCCGAGATTACAAGTCACGTGCTCTGACCAACTGAGCTAAGATGGCGTACTGATGTGTGGCCGAAAATTACACTATCCCGGCTCCGACTGTCAAGCCCGGCTGCCAGTCTAACCTTCTGAGTCCAGGCACGACGCAGAAAGTTCGGGGAGCGAAAACCCGGGAACTGAAATGATTTGAGTTGTAGTGGACGCAAGCACGATCATGTGTTCGAACTGTGCCGTAGGCGCACCATCACAGGTGACGTAACCAAAACCGTCTTCTAACAATGAGATCTTACCGGTGCCGAAAGTTACAACCGGTTCCACGGTGAGCACCATGCCGGGAACCAAAGGCGCCCCAGTATCCATGTTGCCGGAGAACCGAATGAGCGGATCTTCGTGTAGTTCACGGCCAATGCCGTGGCCACATAATCTTTCAAGAACACGACAACCTAATTCATCGGCACGTCTCTGTACAGCGCGCCCAATGTCGTTGACCCACCCGCCAGCGCGCGCGGCACGAACACCAGCGAGACTGCACTCCCAGGCTGCAGTTACCAAGTTTCTATCGACCAAGCTTGCCGGTTCAACCACGTAACTCCACGCGGCATCCGCATACCACCCGTCGTGCTCAGCTACTACATCCACGGTCAACACGTCTCCCGGCGCGAGCTGAGATTGGTCTGGGACTCCGTGCGCGGCAATCGCACCGATCGAGACTGAAACCGTTCCTGGAAAGCCTTTGTAACCTTGTTGCGCTGGCTCCACTCCGTAGGCTCGAAGTCGGCTCTCACAAAATGTTGCTATGTCGATTACTCTAACGCCCAGTTGAACGCGCTCACGTAGCTCGTACAGAACCTTACCGACCGCTCGAGCAGGGTGTTTGAGCCGCGCAATTTCCGCCGATGTTTTAAGTATCGGTTTACCAAAGTTCATGGTTTCTACACTCCCGGTAGAAATAGGACTAACAAGAACGAGACTACGACCGCCACAACTGCAGATCCAACACCGACAATAAGCGCAACCAAACTGCCCGAAATAAGGCCCCACCGCCGTAACAGCGCACGAATAAGCACGCCGAATTGAAACCACATCGCAAAAAGCATGCTAATACATGCCGTTACACGGGTGGCACGCAGCAAACTTAAGAGCGTTGCGTCAAGAAAGCCTTGGAAATTACCAAGTGCGTAAAGCCCTAATAGCATAAGCGTGAGCAGCCAAAAGAATTGGGCCACGCCTGAGAGACTGGAGACATACCAAGCGAGGAGGTCATCAGACTCGGCACGTCGCCGGTCCCGGAAAGCACTTTGTATCAGCATTAAGTAATCCATAGTCTATCACACCCATGACTTGCATCAAGCTACCGTTGCTTAGTATGGTAGTCATACGGTTATATCGGCGTTAGTATTCCCAGGATACACTTTTGTTCAGTGCGTGCTGAGAAGCCGCAACGCGGCAGTTATAGGACGGCGCAACAGCCAAAGGGAGGACATGAGGGTGAAAGTAAGGAACATAGTATCGATTCTTTTGCTCTTAGGAATTGCCGCCACCGTATTTTACTTTGGTTGGGTGCAGATCCTTCTGCCTGCGGATACCTACGCGGTAGCGTTTACCAAGACCTCCGGCTGGGATGAAGAGGTTATGGAAGCAGGTCAGTTTCATTGGCGCTGGGAGCGGGTCGTTCCAACCAATATGCAACTTCACGTATTCCATCTCCGGCCTCGCAGCGCCGCTGTGGACCATTCCGCCGAACTCCCATCGGCAACACTCTATAGTGACTTCTTAAATACTGGCGTCGAGTTTCGTTATGATCTTGAGTTAGAGATTCAGTACACAATCAATCCAGCTGACCTACCGCACCTAGTTGCCGAGGGCGGCCTGCGTGAAGAATCGATAGACGATTTCTACCAAACACTTGAGTCGGCTTTGCACGAGCACATAATCGAGCAAATACCGACTGTTGTTAACCTGGTCGCAGACGACACAGCTGACGGCGGAGCTTTCTTGGTCGAGGTACAGAACCTCCTCCGGAGCGAGATCGAGTCACTTCGGTCCGATATCCAGGTTCTCAGCTTTAACATAACGCAGCTCTCGGTACCGGACCTGAATCTTTATAACGATGCTCGCAGAAACTACGCGGCAGTGCAGAGTCTTGTTACCGCAGCACGGGCCGAAGCGCAAACCGTTGCCGTACGGCGAGAAGTTTCGGAACGCAGCCGACTTGTGATTTTAGAGCAATATGGACGCGTTCTAGCCGACTATCCCGAGCTTCTTGATTACTTCCGGCTTCAAGGCGAAAGTGGCGTAGACCTTCTTAATTTAGAGAGCCTTCAGGTACCGGTGGACAACTAGCGCATGGAGTATTTCTTCAATTTTGAAAAGCTTGCCTACGTAACCGGACAAAAACCGGACGGATGCATTTTGTGTTTAATCCGTGACAATTCACCGGAAGTTGTAAACCTAACCGTTCACGAGTCTGAGTTGTTCATAGTATGTATGAATTTATACCCTTTTAATCCCGGGCATCTTATGATATTCCCGCAACGGCATCTCGTCGACCTCAGGGAGTTCACAGCAGCTGAAAATCATGACCTGTCATTGCTTGTAAACCGAACGCTATCGGTTCTCGACGGACTTTACAGTTCCGCAGGATATAATATTGGATACAATATGGGTGCATCAGCGGGAGCTTCAATTGAACACATACACATGCATATTATTCCTCGATATCCACGTGAACTTGGAATCGCAGATCTTCTAGCCGGTCGTAGAGTTTTGGTTGAAAGCCCGCTAGACTCGGCCCATCGCGTTCGATCGGCCTTTGCGGAAGTTCCCGAATAATTAAAAATCGATTGCTATCGCCCTTCTTCTATAGCCACCAGCTGCGTCACGAGTTTTCGCAGCATTTCAAGCTCCTCTATATACTTTTTCAACGCCGAGTCGATGCTACTACCGGCAGCAGCAAACTGTCTGAACTTTTCAGCCATGCTTGGAGACTGATTCTTTTGAAGTATTTGTAAAGCTGCCAGCACCTCTTCCAGTAGCTCAAGCCCCTTGTCGATAAGCACACGTGCTTCTTTGTCTCGCTGCAGAACCATTGCGCGATACGCCCGCTGCTGTGCAAGATCCTTCTCTACCGCATAACGCACTCGGAAGAAGGACTTCCCCTCGTCCGAGTCGGGCGCAAAAGACTGATCGAATTTTTCAATTTTCTCGGCTATATCTTCGAGCCCGGCTGAGACCAACAACAGGTCTCGCCCACTATTTCTCAGTCGTATAGGCGTTATGCGGTTGAGAACTCGCACGAATTCTTGGAGTTCACCGCGATACCGTCGGGTAATGTAGTTATACAGTATATTAAGCGACTTCATGTACTTGAAGGTAGGCAGTCCTAGTTTTTGGATCGACGCATGGAGAGTACTGCGATAGTGTTCGAAGTCCGGCGGGTCCTGGCGGAAAATGATGCGAATCATGCGCCCCACTACCCCTAAACGCACATCATGAAACCTTTTATCAAGTCTACTCAGGACACGAATCTTAAGTGCCGCGTGATAAAACTCCTTCAGATTAAGCTTGGGAAGATACACCAAAAACCGGTAATATGGGTCTTCGTGATACCACTTGATCAGATCTACAAACGGAAAGTCTTGGTCAAGCTTGACGGCCGCTGCGGCGAGTTCATGAATCGAATCCTTGAACTGTTTCACCTCAGAGATATCTATGGACTCGATTGCGTCTTCAATCTCTTTATAGCTATCCGGCTCTTCTTCCTTTCCTTGCGTAAGAGTCCGACTGTAGAGATAGTAGCGAATGAGTTCGTCGTGAAGCTCAAAGTCGGTACCGGAGCGCATCGCGTTGTACAATGCGAAATAAAGCTGTTCAAGGCTTTCTATTGCTGCAGCAAACGATGCTGAGACGAACCTTGGAGCC
>CAZQIK010000250.1:0-3950 GCA_964593085.1 uncultured Spirochaeta sp. | reverse complement strand
AATTCCGCAGCGGGGTCAGTATGAACAGCGAATAAATGCACGCATGTTGGTTGCCTCAGGATGGGGTATGAAAGGGCGCTTCTCTAATCTTGGGAAAACGCTTCCTACATTTATTGCCTCGATTGACCGCTTCCCGCACCTGCCGCAAGCAGGATATCGCGATGAACACGGCAACACATTTCGGTTCGTGAACGACCGCGAAGTGGCGGTGCAGTACATTGAGAACTTCGTTACAGAAAACGCTGGAACAGGCGGTGTTCAACGGTTCATCATGAATGTGCAGGCCAACATGCAACACACACTTCAGGCGCTGGGTCTGGCGGGGTAAAACAATGGTGTATTCGGAGATCAACAAGCTGGTTTCGGACATTGGAGCTCGTGCGCCGGTACCGGAACACACCAACAACGGGAGCAGTTCCATTCACGACTTCAGCTATGCCAATCTGACACGTCTGTTCAACAGTACCGAACCACAACCTATTCCCCAAGATCGGCCGATTGTCATATTCAGTGACTTTCACGCAGGCGACGGCAGCTCGCGCGACGACTTTCTGGCAAACTCGGACCTTACTATGGAGGTGCTGGAGGAGTACTACCGACGTGGCTTCCGTCTCGTGCTCAATGGAGATGTCGAGGAGCTGCAAAAGTTTCCAATGAAGAAGATCCGCCAGCGCTGGGTTGAACTCTACTCTATTCTTGAGCGATTCGCGAGTGAGGATCGCTTGGTGCGGCTGGTAGGAAACCATGATCTTCAGTTGCTGACCGAGCAAGGTGTAGAGGTGCCGGTGCAACGGGCACTCCGCTGGGAGGTCGGTGACCCAACTGCACCTGACTCCATTTTTATCTTTCATGGACATCAAGCCTCGCGGCGCTATGAGCTGTACAACGATCATGTGGGGTGGCTCTTGCGTAACGTGGTCGGCAAGTTGCCGATAAAAAACTTTTCGGTTAGTCACGATAACCACAAAAAGAAAGTGCTCGAAGAACGGGTCTATACCTTCTCACGGCGCCGGCGCATTATGTCTGTTATTGGACACACCCACCGACCGCTGTTTGAGTCTCTCTCCAAGACCGACTCGGTAAAGTACAACATCGAGCGTCTCTGCAGGCAGTATGCTACGGCTGGTGTCTCGGAGCGTGAGGCAATCCACGGTGAAATACATGACCTCAAAAAGTATTTGGCTCGTACTGTACCAAACCGTCGAAACGATTTCGGCAGCATTTACCATGATAGTTTTGTCGTGCCATGTATGTTCAACTCCGGCTGTGTTCTGGGCAAGCGCGGGATCACCTGCATTGAACTGAGCGGAACCGAGATCGGGCTTAGCTACTGGTTTGACCGCAACCGCTCTAAGCGCTACCTGCGCTACGAGGGGTACGACAGCCAGAACCTGGCCGGAACTTCGTACTACGAGACCGTCATTCAGTCAGAGACTCTCAACTACATTTTCTCCCGCATTCACCTTTTGAGCTAGCCCGCAGCTCCCTCATGCATCACACCTCGTTGTAATCTTCTCTCAACCGGGCTATACTCATGCTTACTTAATTTCTTGTTTTTACTATGTACAAAAAATCGCTTATGGCCCACGCGGCGCTTAAAGCCTAAGGTTATGTGATGTACTTTAGCTATTCACGAACACGGTTTGCAGTCTGCGGCGCATTCTGCCGCCTTGTTACCCCTTGCGTGCTCATTGTTGTTTTGGTGTGCGGTACTGCACAGCTTGCAGCGGCCCAACCAAACCTTGCTGGTGAGTTTGTGGCGGTCGGCTCAACCACCATTCAGCCAGTAGTCGCTCACGCGCTTGCATCTTTTATTCAGGGAACACAGCTTGAACCGCAACTTATAGGTGGCGGAAGCGGCGCAGCCGCGCCTGCTGTGCGTAGTGGCCGTGCCGATATAGGAATGATGAGCCGCCCCGTGAGTTCTAATGAGTTGGAAGGTTTGGTCTCGGTTATCATAGGCTACGACGCCCTTGCAATTATTGTGAACTCCATGAACCCGCTGGAGAGCGTTTCGCATGAGGAGATCCGCACTATCTTCACCGGCCGCCAAAGCTCTTGGAGCGGCATGCCTCCATGGGCCAGTGAAATTGTTGTTGTCTCAAAACAGGTGGGACGAGGGACTCTTAAGGTTTTCGAGGCGTACAGCGGCTTAATGAGTCCGTCTCACTCCAATATATCCGTGGAAGAGCGTGAACTCATCTCGGCCGATGCATGGGAGGCCGCTGGCAACCTGGACTCTATCCTCTGGGTCGGCGGAGTACCTGCAGCAGTTGGCTATGTGTCGCTATCTGAGGCGGACCGTTTCATTGAACGTGGACACCCTATTAAAAAGCTGGTGCTTGAGGGCGTTGAACCCATTGCGCGCCACGTCGTGGACCGGAGTTATCCAATTCAGCGTGAACTTCATTTGGTGTATAAAAGTGATAACCTGCGAGCAGCAGCCTTTGCACAATACATGCTGCAGGAAGAAGGGCAGGACAGCGTGAGGGCACTTGGGTTTATTCCTCGCTCGTTGGGTGAGGTTTCCCAGTGAGGACTGGCACATCTAAAGGCACTGATCAGTCTTACCCTAACAGCAAGAAACGCCAAGTCCGCGCATACAGGGCCTTGTGGCTTCCCTTCCTTGTAGTGACTCTCAGCACTGTTCTTGCTATCGGTGTACTTATGCAGGTTCAGAACCGTCGTTATGCGGAGATAGGCGTACTATATCAGCAGACGCGAGAGGTCTCCACCGCGGTTGAGCGAGTTGTAGCGCAAATGATGCAGGCCGTGGTCACCGGGGACAACACCTATTTTGTTCGCGCAGCCGAGACTTCGCGCGAGCTCTTCCGCCAGACAGCTGAGCTTGAGGAGCTGCTCTGCGCGGACATCCAACAATGCGTGCGCGCCGCGCTTCTTCGGTCAGAATACCAGGAGCTTTATCGCTTGCTGGTAAAAGCGGTTGCCTACTCGCGTGAGAATCGTCCGGAGGAGACTGCTGCTGCTATGCAAGAGGTCCGTGCGGAACAGACTGTCCTGCAGGCGGAAATTGCACAGATGGTTACAAGCGTAGAGGAGATTCAAGCAGGGTGGTCGCGGACCATGAACATTGCCTTTGTTCTTGCTGGGCTGCTGATTGTGGTTGTGATACTGCTCAATATCCAATGGGTCATACCGGCGCTTGTTGTGGCGCCTATGAACCAAATAGCCGAGGAGGCGGAGAAGGCTAATCAAGCCAAAAGCGAGTTCTTGGCTAACATGAGCCACGAGATCCGTACCCCAATGAACGGGGTTATTGGAATGACTGGCCTCTTGCTTGATACCGATCTTAGTAATGAACAGCGGCATTATGGCGAGATTGTTCGCAACAGCGCCGAGACCTTGCTTGCACTCATTAACGATATCCTTGATTTTTCCAAGATTGAGGCACAGCGGCTTGAGTTGGAGGAACTGGATTTCGATCTGGAAAGCATGCTTGACGACTTTGGCCTCTCAATGGCACTTCGGGCGCACGAGAAGGGACTGGAGCTGCTCACAACTATAGACCCTGATGTCCCCCGCTTGCTATCTGGCGATCCGGGTAGACTGCGACAGATACTTACCAATCTGGTTGGAAACGCAATTAAGTTCACTGCAGAGGGTGAGATCGTGGTTCGCTGTACAGTGGAGTCCCAGACCGCGCCAGCACTCGGGAACACCCCCGCGCCCGAAACCGCGCCATACGTAACGCTGCTGTGGTCGGTTCGCGATACAGGCATCGGCATTGCGGACGACAAAATCGATACTCTCTTCGACTCTTTCACCCAGGCCGATTCCTCAATGACACGCAAGTATGGTGGGACCGGGTTGGGACTGACAATTGCAAAACAGCTGGTGAAGGCAATGGGCGGCCAAATTGGGGCGACGAGCGAGGAAGGGAGAGGGAGCGAGTTCTGGTTTACGGTGCAACTTGCAAAGCGCGTACATGC
>CAZQIK010000249.1:0-3954 GCA_964593085.1 uncultured Spirochaeta sp. | reverse complement strand
CGGAGCTTGAAGCGCTTCAAGTGCATCAATTACCGACCGTAGTTCCGCTTCCCCAACACGGTAGCCTTTAATGTGTCCACCGCCGGACATGAGTTGCGTCTCGTAAAGCAGTTCTCTTCCAGGCGCTGTGGGCGTTTCCTGCCACGGCGCCATCACGCTATGCTCCGGGTCGTCTACCAGCACCATTATGTGGGGGGATTCGAGTTGGGCGCCGCGGCGAATGTCCATTCGTGGCGGAATTCGGTCTAAAATAGTCCCCTCGGTAGCGCGTATAAGGCTGTCCGAGTCAGGCGAGTAGTCGTACTGTTCGAGATCAAAACTGAGGATCAAACCACGTCGGGGAGTTACTCGTCCGGTGTCACGCTCAAGGTAGACCACGGTTGCAGAAGGTTCCGTAAAGACACCATCCTCAAGATACCTTGTCATTGTGTTTTTGATCGTGGCGATTCGGTGGTCTTTATCGGAGTCGTTGAGGTATATCTCAGGAAAAATGAGCCGTAGCGTCGACGGCTTTTCGCCTACAAAACTCTCTACGTGGTTCCAGTAGTCGCGGCTTGCTGTGTGCTGGTCGCAGGCAATTACCGCCCAAGTTTCCAGGTTGATGCTGGAGTTCGGTAGTAGGATCTCCGGTATGGCTATGCCGAGACTGGCCATTCGTTGTTCTATACTGTCCATAACCCCGGAGGATAGCGTGGCTTGTCAGGAATGGCAAGGCGCATGCAAGCTTAGGCAAGAGCCGCTTAGGTTTTGAGCCGTTCTTTGTCGTAAATGCGCCGCCGAAGTACCATGCCCGCACTCACGTCGTAGCGCCCTGAAATGGAGTATCGCCGGTTCGGTTTTACAACATCTACTTCATTCCCGTCTTCATCCAGAAAAACCGGGTTGTTCAAACCAAGTTTGGCAGTGTCCGGCCCCAATACCTCAACCTGGTCCTCGATGCGGCATACATTTTTGGCGGTGAAGTAAACGGCTCCTTCCGGACTACCGGCGGCGCTTGTACTGTCTTCCTCAAGCACGCCAAGGAACCGGTACTCCTCACGGTAGCTTGTCTCGGTGGGGTGTTGTACCGCTTCATCTTCAAAGTAGAATCCGGTCGAATACTCGCGCCGACTTACCTCATAGAGCGCTTCGCGGAATGGAGCCGGGTCGGGCGCCGTTGGATTCATAACAGCATCAACCGCCTTTCGGTACGCACGGGTTACCACTGCGGTGTAGTACACCGACTTCATGCGCCCTTCAATCTTCAGGCTGTCCACTCCCGCATCGCGGAAGGCCGCCAGATGGTCTATAAGGCAGAGGTCACGTGAGGACAGGATCATGGTGTGTCCGTCGTCCTCTATGACTGGGTAGTACTCGTCGGGGCGTTCACGTTCCTGCAGGTACATGTCGCCGGTATGCAAGGCGTATTCCCAGCGGCATGAATGGGCGCAGTCACCGGTATTGCCCGAGCGCCCCGTCATCCACTTAGAGATAAAACATCGCCCTGAGTATGCCAAGCACATAGCGCCGTGCACAAAGGCCTCTATCTCCAGATCCGGTACCGCATTCTTAATCTCGGCAAGTTCGTGCAAAGACAGCTCGCGAGCTGCAACAATGCGTGAGAAGCCCATGTCACGGTACATGCGGGCCGCCTCGCGGTTGGTACAGTTAGCTTGCGTGGAAAGATGCAGTTCGCAGTTTGGCATCCGAGCTCGCAGCAGTGGAACAACACCAAGGTCGCTGACTATGAAGGCATCAATAGGGAGCTCGGCCACCTGGTCAAGCCGTTCCTCAAAAGCCTGCAACTCGTCATTCTGGAAATACCGGTTCACGGCGCAGTACAGGCGTTTGCTCCCTTTGGTAGCCCGTAGTGAGGCGGCCAGTTCTGCCGGGTCGCCGTCGTCAAAATTACCTGCACGGTCACGCAGCGATAGTCCGCCCAGACCAAAGTAAGCTGCATCGGCGCCGTACAGATACGCAAAGCGGAGTTTTTCCGGCGTGCCAGCAGGTGCAAGTAGTTCCATGTTACATCTTACTCCGTGGTCTCGTGTTTTAAGGCTTCTCGCAACCGCGGTTCGGCCGCATGATAGAACTCAAGGAAGTGCTGCTGAATACCGTCGAAAAACTCCCGTTCTAGCTCGGTACCGAGTCGAGTGAGCCAACGAAAGTGCCACGGTTCCCATACATACCCTGTGAGGTCCTCGAGGTCCGGAGGGTAGGAGAGCGAAAACCCAAATATATGTGCGTTTTCTCGCATCCAACGTCCGGCGTCCGTCTCGGCAAAGGCCGGGGTGATATCACCGAAATCTAGTGTGGTACCTAGCTGATGTTGTGATGCGCCCGGTTCGGCTGAAAAGGTCCGTGCTTGCTCCTCACCAAAGCGCTCAACGTTCCGCTGAAAAAGTCCGGCCTGGTAGTCGTAGGAGCGGTAGGTAGAGGAGACCAAGAGCGAAATGCCGTCCTGGGCCGCCGCCTCAATCATGGCCAGTAAGTCCGGCATGAGTACACGACGCAGGCTTAGATCTGACCGGTTCAGCAGGATCCTGTTCGAGTACTCGTTGAGCCGCACAAGGTCGTGCGGAAGATAGTCGGGTGACAGGCGATTCTGCTTGTCCACAAGTACTAGATAGTCGGCAGGTAGCCCAAGAGCCCGCTTCATGAGCTCAAGAAAGTATTGAGGTCGAGCACGAATAGCCGCTTGGGCTTCTTCCGGCGCCGTCGATATCAACTGCCGGAGTTCCACTAACGAAAGCGTAAAGTCCGGGTGCAGAAGCTGGGTGGCATCGGACTCAGCCTGGGGCTCAGGCTCGACACCAGGATCGGCGGTAGGCTGTGACTCATCCGACGCGGCCATGGAAAGCGCCGTGCTCACAGCAATGCCGCCGCCGACGACGGCGCCCACTATAATCACGATACCGGCAAGAACTCGTAGTGGCTTCATGCAAACAATTTGTCTATGACTTGCTCCATTGTGTCAACAGCGTGAAAACGAATGCCTTTGCGTACATGTTCGGGTATCTCATCAAGGTCTCGTTCATTTGCGCGTGGAATGAGAATATCCTTGATCTTTGAACGGCGCGCCGCAATGGTCTTTTCTTTAAGCCCGCCAATTGGCAACACCTCACCAACCAGCGACAGCTCTCCGGTCATTGCCAGTCGGGTGTTAATCGTCTTGCCCAGGGCTAAAGATAACAAAGCTGAGGCCATAGTTATTCCAGCCGACGGTCCGTCTTTGGGGGTTGCTCCGGCTGGAATATGCAGGTGTATCTGGTTGTTCTCAAAGAACTCACGTTCCACACCAAAG
The DNA here is from genome assembly GCA_964593085.1 of uncultured Spirochaeta sp. Classification (GTDB taxonomy): domain Bacteria; phylum Spirochaetota; class Spirochaetia; order DSM-27196; family SLAA01; genus SLAA01. The sequence continues at coordinate 671 of CAZQIK010000249.1, read as the reverse complement.
CTTCCGGCCAGGTGACGCACGTAGGTGTATGCAATCTTCGCGGATTCCTGCATCACCGCGCCAAGCTGTCCTGTAAGGTTAATACCTCCCTTGCCTGGGTTAGCAATGGCCTCAATCATGAGCGTGTCACCGCCGTACTGCGTCCAGGCGAGTCCTACAGCCATGCCAGGCCCCGTGATTTTTTTCACCTCGTCGCCCCGAAAGCTCGGTTTTCCCAGGAGCTCTTCAACGAGTTCCGGAGTGATTTTATACGGAGGTTGGTGCGACTCGAGTACCATTCTGCGTGCCAGTTTCCGGTGGACCTTATCAACTGCTTTCTCGAAGTTGCGCATTCCGGCCTCGCGCGCGTAGCCGTTGGCAATGCTCAGCATAGAAGTTTTGTTGTACGAGACATCCTTTTTTTTGAAGCCGGTACGTTCCAGGCTCTTTGGAATAATGTACTTACGGGCAATTGCCACCTTTTCCTCGTCGATGTATCCGGATAGACGAATCACCTCCATTCGGTCTAGCAGTGCAGGTGGAATACTGTCGAGTGTGTTTGCGGTGGTAATAAAAAAGATATTTGAGACGTCAAACGGCAGATCCAGATAGTGGTCACGGAAGGCAACGTTCTGTTCAGGATCCAGTACTTCAAGCAGGGCCGAGGACGGGTCACCTTGGTGAGACTGTCC
>CAZQIK010000248.1:0-3957 GCA_964593085.1 uncultured Spirochaeta sp. | reverse complement strand
GGCCTCAAGCCGCTCTTCTGAAGCAGCATGTTCAAGCTCAAGCGCAAGGTGATAGAACTGGAGTGCGGAGATATTCCCCGCGGAACCTTTAATCCGGTGAGCACACTCACGCACCTCCACGGTGGATACGCCTTCTTCTATTGACCGACGCAGATGTGACAGGTGTTCCGGCGTTGTCTCCAGGAATACGCCAGCAATCTCGGCGGCGAGAGCTTCATCGTTGACCACCCGTGCCAAAAAGCTGGCCCGGTCGAAAACAGGGTGTTCGGGGGCGTGCTCCTCGTACTGTTCAAGTACGGCCTTGATTTTCTCGGGAGAAATAGGTTTTGATATGTAGTCATTCATGCCAGCCGCAAGGCACCGTTCTTTGTCTCCCGCAAGTGCGTGTGCGGTCATTGCGACTATAGGGATTGTCGCGGAGAGTACGCCGTGTGCTCCTTGGCGAATAAGCTTGGTGGCTGTGAGGCCATCCATGACCGGCATCTGAACATCCATGAATACCAGGTCATAAGGAGCCATGGAAAGCGCCTGTACCGCCTCATTGCCGTCGGCTACCGTATCTACCCGGTGGCCAAGCTTCTCTAGAATAATGCGTGCAACTTTCTGGTTCGTGATGTTGTCTTCTACTACCAAGATTCGCGCTGGGCGACTCCCCACATGTTCCTTGCTGCTCACGCCTCCTGCTTCCCTGGGTAGATCTGAGTTGGCAGGAAAGACACCCTGCTTGCCTTGGTGCACCGCAACCAAACAGTCAATGAGCGCGTGCTGTTTTGCCGGTTTTGTTATGGCGCCGTGCAGACCTACCGACTCGAGATCAGATGCATCGATAAATGTCCCGAATGGAACGTGGGCAACTGCTTTGACCAAGGCCCAGGGCGGCGTTTCGGAGAGGCCAAGTGCCGGATATGCCGCTCGCAGAAGATCAAGTAACTGAGGGGTGTCGGAAGTAGGCTCGGTGTTTCTACGTGGGGCAACATCCACGATGAGAATATCGTAGTTTGAGGGTAACCTCAGTTCGTCTATATCGACAACAGTCGTCGCGACAATGCCGAGCTCCTCAAGTATGGCCGACAGCGCACGCCGGTTTGACTCCACCGGGCTCACTACTCCGATCTTACATTGCCTAAGGGTAAGCTCCGTTTTGCCTTGCGGCTCAGCTTGTGGCTGCACCAACTCAAGGGCACTGCTGTTAGGCCCCCCGTCCTGCCGAGGCAGCAGAAGGCTAAAGCTAAAGCGTGAACCGCGACCCAGCTCACTTTCAACCGTAATTTCACCCCCCATCATTCTCACTAAGCGGCGCGATATAGTTAAGCCAAGCCCTGTACCCCCATGCGACCGGGTTGCAGATCCATCGACCTGCACAAACGGATCAAAGAGGTCTTCTATCGTGTCTGCGGCCATGCCGATGCCGGTATCAATAACTTCAAACAACAAGCGGTTAGGGGATTCCGCATCCGCACTGAGTCGGAGCTCGATGCTCCCCGTATCCGTAAACTTCACCGCATTGCCAGCTATGTTGAGTAGTATCTGGTGTAGCCGTCCCGCATCTCCCCGCACAATGGCCGGTGTCTCCTTCGTCGCATATGCGGCAAGCTCTAAGCCCTTCTGTCCGGCAAGGAGCGCCAATGCATCTCCGACATCCTCAATAACTTGGCGGGGTGAGAACTCTACCTCCTCTAACTGAAGTTTTTCGGCTTCAAGTTTGGAAAAGTCGAGAATATCGTTGATAAGAAAGAGAAGGGTATCGGCGCCCTGACGAATGATCTCGGCATACATCCGCTGCGAGTCATTAAGATTCGTATCGAGGAGAACTCCGGCTAAGCCTATTACTCCGTTTATGGGGGTGCGAATCTCGTGACTCATGTTGGCAAGGAACTCACCTTTTGCCTTGGCTGCAAGTTCGGCTTCTTGGGCCAGACCTTCGGCCCTCACCAGCGCCGCTTCAAGTTCTTCCTCGGCTAGACGGCGCTCGGTTATATCGTAATTTATTCCGACAATGCGGACCGGTTGGTCCTCTGAGTCGCGCAGCACAAGTGCCGAACCCGCAAGGTACTTGAGCTGTCCGTCAGGATGTATAAGTGGGAATTCCTGATAGAACGAGCCCATTGCCGTAGTGGAATCCAGGTACTCACGGGGCAGAATGCAGCGCCGCCACACATCAAACGAGGGTTCGGTCTTGCTCGGGTCCAGACCGACTAACTCATACATCCGCTGATCCCAGTTCAGTGTGTTGCCTACGATATCAAAGTCCCAGACTCCTACCTGCATGCTTTCAATTGCAAGCTGAAGCTGCTCCGGTGAGTGCTCCAAAACTGCGGTTTCGGTTTGCTCTGGCTGCGACAAGCGTCGCGCTACAGATCCGACAAGGAGCAGCGCAATGGCGACACAGCCTGCTGCAACAAATAGCGCTGCAAGAAGCGCTGGTGCTACGCCGTCGACGAGAACTGCCGCGCCGAGTAGGCACAACAGACTCAGCAGCAGTGCATATATGGCGAGGCGGAGGCGGGCGCTGCTGAGCCATGGAGCTTTGGACGGTGTAGTAATCACGCGCTTACCTCTTTGCGGTTGTTACTCAGCAAGTTCCACCAAGAATTCGTGCGGTAGCTCAACGTGAAAATGCTGCGGGAGCGTTCGCACGCCGGGGCTGACCAGTGAAAGGTTGCCGATAGCAGTCTCAACAAGGTGCTCGCGCTCAGACCCGTAGTAGGCCGACTCGCGCGATGTAGCTTCAAGTACCAGCCCGCCTTTGGTTGAGCCGGTATCACTCAGACGCAGATGTTCGGGGCGAATAAGATAGGTGGCTCCATTGCGTGCGCCGATATCTTCACCTTTGAGTATATTTGCTCGTCCTATGAAGCGGGCAGAGTATTCGCAGCGGGGGCGTTCGTAGAGCTGTTCCGGTGTTCCGGAGTCAACCACGGTTCCATTCCGGAGTACAACGATTCTGTCTGAGATGTAGAGCGCCTCACTGCGGCTGTGAGTGACAAAGATCATAGGAATCCCGAGTCCGCGTTGGAGCTTTACAAGCTGTCGCCGGAGCTCTTCACGCCGTTCGGTGTCGATTGCTGAGAAGGGTTCATCTAACAGCAGCGCTCGGGGTTCGCAGGCCAATGCACGAGCTACTGCTACTCGTTGTTGTTCGCCGCCGGATAGTGTTTGCACAGCACGCGACCCGAAATCATCCAACCCTACAAGTTCCAACAACTCTGCCACTCGCCGAGTTCGCATGCTCGCAGGTGTGTGGCGTGCCCGAAGCCCGTACGCGATGTTCTCCGCAACGTTCAGGTGGGGAAATAGGGTGTAGTCCTGGAAGACGTAGCCGATGTTTCGCTGCTGGGCAGGTACGCCTTGAATGTCCTTGCCGTCCACCAGGATGCGGCCCGACTCGGCATGCTCGAAACCGGCAACAATTCGCAGGCTGGTTGTTTTGCCGCTGCCGCTTGCGCCGAGCAAGGTGAGGATCTCGGCGTCCTGGACCTCAAAGCTCACGTTCAGGTCAAACTCGGCGTAGTGTCTGTGAATGGCTTGAACCTCTAACACGTGGGCCCGTCTCCTACCTAGAAAGCATGTCTCTTACATTCCCACTATAGCGGGCAGGAAGAAACGAAACCAGGGCCAGCTTGACGCTTTTTGTTTAATCGTATATCGTAGTTATACGATTAATAATCGAGGAGACAGAATGCAAAACAAGAGTGCGCAGTTTGGCGAAGCCGACCGTAGCATAGCTCGTATAGCTAAGGCCCTGTCCCATCCGGCACGAGTGCGCATTCTCCGGCTTTTGGCCGAGTGTGGGCGCTGTTTTACCGGGACCTTGGTACATGAGCTGCCGCTCTCGCAGGCTACCGTCTCACAGCACCTTCGTGAACTGCGGCGGGCCGGGCTCATTCGTGGCGAGGTGGAAGGGCCAGCAACCTGCTACTGCATAGATTACGCCGCGCTCACTACTGTGTCTGCGGA
>CAZQIK010000247.1:0-3959 GCA_964593085.1 uncultured Spirochaeta sp. | reverse complement strand
GGGTGCCGGAGTAGTCCTCCAACCAATCACGCAGTCGCTCAAGCTCGCCCTCAAAGCCTTCGTAGTTCGAGGCCTCCATAGGCAAGTTAAGCACAGCCAGTTGGGCATCAAGTTGTAACCAGGCATCGTTTAACGTTGTAATGCGGTCACCAATCACGGGAAATGTTCCTCGAAAAAGCGCAATTGTTGAGCTGTGTGTCAGGTAGCCGAGCTCTTCCGCAAAACTTTGCCGAAGAGTCCTCAGTGAGTTCTGGGGGTCCTCCGAGGCGACACCTGCAGGTGGCTCTGTAAAGATATTGGGTTGCCTTCCCAGCTGATCGATATCGACGTCTTCCGATGAAGCCTGCAGCTCGTCCAGATGACGGACCTTGAGAAGGGCCGCGTCATGGCGAAAGCGGTACCACTCGCTTTGGAAGTGAGCCAACTCAACTCGAGCGTTTGCAATGACTAACGACGCCTCGACCAGTAAAAGAAATACGGCAAGAAAGGCAAGGAAAACCACTGCAGCCGCCACAAGGGCGGTGATCTCTGCGCTCCAGTTGCGAGCTCCGGCTGTTGTTCGGCTTCTTGACAACATATCCCCAACATCATACCGCGAATCTCTGGACAGGAACACAGTCACATGCTAAGACAACAACGATAAAGGCGGGACATAGTGAGATGAAACTGCACAAAGCCCTCGTACGTCCAAGTCGGCTCACCTGGTCAATTGTGATCTTGGTTTCCATTGCAGGCAACGTTCTGCTTGAACGCGGATCCCGTTATCTGGACCTGCCGCTTTTCATGGATACCATCTTTACCGCAGTTGCTGCGGTGACGGTTGGCCTCGCCGCGACGGTCGTTGTAGGCGCCGGTACCAACATCACTCTGGATCTACTAAGCGGCCCGCAGATGGTATTTGCTCCCTTTGTGCTGAACAACGTTCTTACGGGGATCCTGGTATGGCTTTTTATGCGCTATAACTATTTTCACAAACCGGTACATGCAGTCACGGCAACTCTTATTGTGGCTGGACTTAACTCGGCCTTAGGTGCTGTTTTTGCCGCAGTCTTCCTCACGGGAGATATCACACACTCGGTCGAACACATTGCAACTGGTATTATGCTTACCGGGCGTTCGCCTGTAATCGCTTCGTTTCTGGCACGCATACCGGTTAACACTGTAGATAAAGGCATGGCGGTTTTTGCCGCGTATTTCGTGTATACCCGCCTCATCCGCGGGCAGCAGTTCGCCCACGAGCAGCGGTTCGAGGGCGGGCAGCAGTTCGCGCATGACACTTTGGAGAACGCAGACTTGGATGGGACCAGCAAGTAAGCGCCCCTTGCTCGAGCTCGGTCTTCATGGCAAACTCAAAGACTATGACAAAACCCGTTATACTGATTACCGGTAGCACCGACGGCATTGGTAAAGCAACAGCTCTCGAGGCCGCGCGGCAAGGGGCCGATGTTGTCATTCACGGCCGCAGCCCGGAACGGGTTGCCTCCACTCAGGATGAGATACTCGATGCCACCGGGGTCGATGCACATGGGGTGGTGGCAAACCTTGGCTCACTGCACGCGATACGGGCCATGGCCGAGCAGATCCAAGAAGAGATTCCGCGCATCAATATCCTTATAAATAACGCTGGAGTCATTTCCAAGACTCGCCGTTTCAGTTACGACGAATATGAACTGACCTTTGCAATAAACCATCTTGCCCCCTTTCTGCTTACCAATCTCCTCTTGCCGCTTTTGCGCACAAACACCCCCGCACGGGTAGCAACGGTAAGCTCAATGGTGCACCACGGTGCTGCTATCGATTTTGATAATCTTATGGGCCCCGAGGAGTTTGACGGGTACACTGCGTATGCACAGAGCAAACTAGCCAACGTGCTGTTCACCACCGAGCTGGCACGGCGTGAGTCCGGCAGCGGCGTGACTGCAATTTGCATGCACCCGGGAGTAGTAAGCACAAAACTACTGCATGAGTATTTTGGAGGGGGCGCGCCCACCATAGAGGGCGCTCGCAACATTTTAACGCCGACCCTTGACCCTCGCTATGCAGAGTTCAACGGCCGCTACTTTACCGATGGTCGGCCAGCAGAACCCGACGCGGCCGCCGGGGATCGTGACGTCTCGCTGCGCCTGTGGCAAGAAAGTCTTCGTCTCTGCGGACTAAGCTGAAGCAAGCCCGGGTAGAATGTTGCAACCTTGGATATCGTCAAACTGGGGTTGCGATATTGTCAACTGCGGCTACTCGCTTCTTGCAGCAAGCGCGACTCCACTCAGCAAGATCACAATCCCTATGACCTGAAGTGGAAGGTAATATACGGCGCCTCCAAGTAACACCGGCGCGGCTGCTGGAAACTCACCAAGCAAGGCCGCAGCAAGTAGCGCAGACCCTACCGGCTCACCCAGAATAATGACCGTCACCACTACCGCTGAATAATGCTTGAGCGCCCAGTTGAACGAGGTATGGCCCAGCAGCTGCGGTCCTATGGCCAACAACACAGCCCAGAGTAGGAGCTGCGGGCTGGGCGGGAGCAGCGGTATCCCACGCACCACAGTGTAGAGAATAAGCGCGGCTGCCGCACACCCGTACACCAGCCGCACGTAACTCCCCAGCGATACCCGGGCGCGCACTGCCCGCCCAATGAGCAAATACCCACTTACCGAAACCGCCCCCAACAGCGCAAGAATATTACCACGCAGGGAGCCGCTCAAGAGACCGGAAGCGGCCTCCAGATCAATGAGGGCATCGCCCAAACCAATGAGCAGTGCACCAGCAATTGCTACCAGCGCCGCTATCATGGCCATAAGCCGCGGCCGCTCGCCAAGAAAGAGCGGTCCTAATAGCCCTACCCACAGCGGTGAGGTCGTCACCAACGCGACGCTCCCGGCCACCGAGGTCAACTCTAAGGAGGTAATCCAGAATCCAAAATGCAAGGCCAAAAAAAGGCCAGAAAGAGCGCATAACGCAACGTCACGACGGCCGACGGCGGCAAGTTCCCGTACTGAGGCAAGCGGCCTGTAGGCCCACAAGAGAAAGGCCGCAATGCCAAGTCGGCCCGCAGCCAATGAAGTTGACGGATATCCGCCAGCCTGTGCAAAGCGAATCATGATTGCAGCACTGGAGGCAATGAGTACACCGGCAACCGGTATCAACAGCATTACCTGGCGAGGGAATGGTTGCTTCATACTCGACGGAGTATACGCGCGGTCGGGAGCCCCGTCAAAGGTCGGACGGGAAGCTACGCAGTTGTGAGGCCTTCGCGTTTGCGGCAGTTCTCACACTTGCCGTCTCCGCCGGTGGGTATTTTGACGTTACAACTCTTACAGTGTGCAAGCAGGAGCTTTCGTTTGGCCACTCGTCCTGCGTCGGCAGTAATGAGAGCTGGCCGTGGGGTGAGCGAGTCATGCGGACAGACCTCGGCGCACAACCCACAGGCCGTACACAAGGCGACGTCATGCGAAAGCACGGCCACACCATCTATCTGGGCGTTCTTCATTGCGCCGGTTGGGCACGAGGTTACACATTTCGAACAACCGTCGCAGGAATCTGCTACATCCCAGTCGCAGTAGAAAGGGTTTATTAGCGGGAGTGTCACCTCGGTTGCGCCAGCCATTTTGGCCTGCCTGCGCACCGCGGTAAGAAGCATTTCCCGGTAGGCAAGCCGGTCTGTGTTCTTGCTGCCTATAAGGTCCAGCACCGTGCCTGCGGCAAGCTTCACGGTGTCGTTCCGCACCAAGCCAAAGAAGTCGCGCCGCGAGAGCCCACGAGCCGGGGCCGCCTTAATTTCCGCCTGCCCCTCGGACAACACGACGTTGGACTTCACTCCAATAAGCTCGGCATAAGCGCTTGCCTGATCGACGGCCGCCCGAATGCGACCCAGAAGCATGCCTACATCGCAACTTGGGCAGGGACTAATGTCAAGCGATATAGTCTTCTTCGGGAACGCCAACATAAGCACCACCAGGAAC
>CAZQIK010000246.1:0-3959 GCA_964593085.1 uncultured Spirochaeta sp. | reverse complement strand
CAGGAACTACTTAACGGAAAAAAGATTGTTAAAGAGATTACGGTCCCGGATAAGCTGGTGAACATCGTCATTCGTGGTTAAGCTCACGGCTGAGTTCACGCTCAAGTTCGCGTACCACAAACTCAACATTGCCGAAGGTGTCGAGCCCGGCCGACAACAGGCGCCTTTGCGCCGGGTAGTACCACCGTTGCGGCTCGCCGGGCAGCAACATGACTTCAAAAGGTGGCTCTAAGCTCAGCTCAAGTGGATTTAGACTCAACCATTGTCCTTCGACCAATTCTAATTCTACAGTCATTCCAGACAACGGACGAATAGAGTCGGCACGCATAGCGCCCCCAGTGAGTCGTCGTAGTATAGCCTCCCTATCAAGCTGCCACGGGTTTCCTTGTGATCGGTGGAGGATCTCGCGTTCAAGCCGAGCAAGGTTAACATTGCGCACTGCGCCAGGATCTCGGCTCAGCAGATCATGAAGAAGCTCGGCGATGAACCCATGGTCATAGCTCACGCTCAGAGTTCCGTTCGTGTCACGGTGTAGGGGATACACTGCACCAGCTGCCTTTAACCGCAGTCCAGGCACAGGCGAGAGCACGTAGCTCACGGCAGTTATTTTTTCCTTGGGCACCCTGAGCTCAACATGACGTACACCAAGGTCGAGGGTATAGCGCTCTTGCTGCCCATCCTCACCGCTCACCAGCAGGCTGTACGTGGCTTGGGGGTCAGTAACGGCATCCCACGCCTTAGGAACCGGTGGTGCTTGTACCGTTACATACTCCTCATGCTCCAGCGACGCAGCAAGCTCTGAACAGGCGGTATATAGGATCAGGACAAGCCCGCCTGCAAGGATAAAGCATATAAGGACTTGCCAGCGCGACATCGTCTTCATGTATACTATCTACATCAATTTTTTCATGCTGATTGCCTAACTCCTTTTTTTGAGAACTTTAACGGCGCAAGAAGCGTCACACCCAATCTGCTCCGTTCTACAACATCTGCTTTTAGTAGTGTCTTCAGCTTGTCTGCTCAGAGCTCGTTGCACAATCACATATTTTCCGCCATACTACATTTCGCTATGGCTGAGGATCAGTTCATCATCACATTAGAAGACGCACTCGAAAAACGCAGTGAGTACTTGGGCCTCCACGTTATTCCGAAAATTCGGGAGGGGTTCCGCGCGTATCATGCTGCTTTTCAGGCCCTCACCAACATTATGGTTCGTAAGGGACTTTTGGCCGAGGATCCTTACAAGGCTGACCAAAGAATTTCTGAAATTGCTATCCCTGACGACACCTCTTTCACAGAGTCTGAGAAAGACGAGGCATGTATGATCAGATTAGCCGCATTTGATAATCAACTAGACTTTCTCAATCAGTACGTGGAGCTCTCACCCGAGAATCTGGACCTTCGCCTCATAAAAACTCTGGTTGGGCTTACAAGCTATGTACGATGGAAACAGCTCAGTGAAACATCTACTCATTCGTTGACTCGTGCCGTTGCGGAGTATCTTGGACGAATGAAGCGTGACAGCGACCCGCTTTCTGTCAATATTGTCAACGACTCTCATGATCAGCTTGTACAGGCGACCGACAAAGTCATAAACGGCTTACGACTTGTTGCCGATTATCGCAAAGAACGATACAAGCTTGATATGCGCACCAATGTGCTTTCTAAGGGCGGCGTAGACCCGCGACTTGCCGCCCATCCGGAACAGTATGTTCAAGCAGTTCGCAAAGAGTTTGCCAAGCACATGCGAAACCAACCCTTTGCCCAGGATCTTGTTCTGCAGATTCTCGAGGAGGATCACGGTGCGAATACCGAGGAAGCTCGACGCCAAGCACTAGATCGCATAAGCATGAAAGAAGAGACGCCAAAACCAGAAAATAGAGCTGAAACGAGCTTTAGACCAATGCTTGAAGAGGCCCTACAGGCGCTGGCGGCTGCTGGCGGACCTTTAGAGAGCATTATCTCACGGACTCGCGAAAATTATCAGCTACTGAAGTTGCGGCCGCTAAGTGTTGGGGAGCGACTTCGCAAATGGATCAACCGGGTTGTGCAACAAACTCAAGAAAACGACACCATTGCGGTCGAGTTCCTCAATGAAGCGACCTCGTCCCGACAGACCGAGTCAATTCCTTTTGAAGAGTTCTGTACGAATGCAATGAAAAAAGCCAAACTCAGCAATGCGCTTCAAGTTAAGGGAAGCACTGTGTCACGTAAACTTCACGACGCGAGCGATGATCAATTCTTTGAGTTCATCCATAAAAACATTGAAGAACTCGGACTCATACATCGGAGATTTAACTCCATAGATACCTACCTCAAGAGCGAGATCCCCCGTGACCAGCGCTCACGCATGCGCAGCATCAATTCAGAACTTGCAGCACTCAAGGACGCGCTTCAGCGTGCAAACAAGAAAAACCATGCTTACGTCGCGAAGAGCGAAGAATTTGAACAGATGAAGCGGCTTGGAATCAAGAATTAAAACCGCTATGCACTCTTGTACATTCCAAGCATCCGCAGATCAAGCGCAATAGCAGCCAACTCGCTGATGCATGCGTTGATCACATCCAGATTATCGCCAATCTCTAGATCAACGTAAAACATGTACTGCCAAGGTCTCCCGTGAATTGGTCGCGACTCGAGCTTCTTCATGTTGAGTTGATGTTTGGCAAAAAGTTGCAGACAAGTAAACAGCGAGCCGGATTCATCTGGAGTAGAGAAGACAAGTGAAGCCAGGTTCGGGCCGGTAACGGCAGCATTTTCCTCACGTGCAATAATCACGAAGCGAGTATAGTTCTGGGGGTTCGTTTCGATCCCCTCTGCAAGTACCTTCATACCGTAGCGTCGTGCAGTCTCGGAATGGGCAATAGCCGCGTCGCCCAGTTTGCCATGTTCGGCCAGATACGCGACCGAGCCGGAGGTATCATAGAACGGAACTCGCTCCCAGTCAGGATGTTGGTCAAGAAACCAATCACACTGCGAGAGAGCCTGAGGATGCGAACGCACCCGCTGAACCTGCTCGATTGTGGTCGTAGCTGCGGAAATTAGGCTATGGATAATTCGAATCTTGGTCTCCCCGGCAATATGAATATCGGGATATTGGAGCAGCAGATCATAATTCTCATGGATCGACCCGGCTAGCGAGTTCTCAATAGGCAACACTCCATAGCGCACTTTGCCTGTTAGGACCGCTTCAAACACATCTCGGAAAGAAGGACAGGGCCGTGACACAATTCCATCGGCCTGAAAGTATCGACCCAAGGCAATCTCACTATAGGCTCCTAACTCGCCCTGGAAGGCAACCTCAACATTCTGCGGTTCAGCTTGAGCACCGCTGGTGTCGATGGTCGGAAAGACGGTTCGCGGTTCAGAACCATCCGGTAGTTTCGTGACTTCTTTCTCGAGTACCGGAGACATGGCCTGTATATCGCGCATGAGCTTCTCAAACTGCTCAGGATACAATGACTGGGGACCATCCGAAAGCGCCTGCTCAGGGCGTGGATGCACCTCAATTATGAGCCCATCCGCACCGGCAGCTATTGCTGCCAGCGCAACGGGTGGAACTTTATTCCGTATTCCAGTTGCATGGCTTGGATCAACAATGACCGGGAGGTGGCTCAATTTCTTCGCCACCGGTATAGAAGAAATATCTAAACTGTTGCGGGTATAGGTCTCGAAGGTGCGTATTCCACGCTCACAGAGAATGACATCCTCGGCACCATGAGCCAAAAGATACTCGGCAGCCATGAGCCACTCCTCAATCGTGGCCGAAAGTCCACGTTTGAGCATGACAGCTTTGCCCGCAGGACCTACCGCCTTCAGTAACTCAAAGTTCTGCATGTTCCGCGCACCAATCTGAAAAACGTCGATGTAGTCGCGCATCATATCTACATGGGAAGGCGAGACAATTTCAGTAACTACCGGCAGACCGGTCAGATCACTCACATCGCGCAGATGTCGCA